>NZ_JAMYRV010000047.1:0-58085 GCF_040321555.1 Mesorhizobium sp. M0317
AGAACCTTGCCGTCTCGCTCACCGACCAGGACGGCCAGAACGCCACAGGCACGCTGTCCGTCAACATCGTCGATGACGTGCCGACATTGGGAACCGTGCAAAGCCAGCAGGCAAGCACCGATACGTCGCAAACGCCGGCCGTTGGAACACTCCACTTCGTCCCCGGCGCCGACGGCGCGGGGGCCACCATGACGATCACTGCCAACACAACAGGCATCACTTCGGCCGGCCACAACCTCATCACGGAGCAGTCCGGCAGCGTGTTGACCGCCTATGCCGACAACAACAACAACGGAAGCCATGATGCAGGCGACACGGCGGTCTTTACCATCACCGTTAATCCGAATGCCGGTACGTCGGGGCAGTACACGTTCGACCTTTTGGCACCTTTGGACGGCACTGTCAGTAATGTCTCCGTTGCATCGAGCGGCGCCTTCGGCTCCGGCCCCAGCAATTCCATCGTGGTGACGGCGGGCGGTCAGAATGTCGTGATGGTGACCGGATGGGCGCCAACGGATGCCGGCGGCTCCTTCACCTCACCACACGAGACGGCATGGCTGGCCGGCGGCATGCCATCGTTGACACAAACAAGCAACGTCAACGGTTCGTCAGCAGGTTGGGGCCTCGGCAACAACAATTTCGACGGAGGCGAGTTCATGCGTTTCGATTTCGGGACGCCGGACGACTATGACGGCCCGGGCGGCTATACGGCTCCGGCCATCACCCTCGCGACTGTTAGCTATGCCAAGTTTTCGTTCGATGCGGTTACCGCCGGCGACAAGATCGAGTTCGTCGCCCACTACACCAACGGAACCACGGCTTCCTTCACTCCGGCGGTCGGTGCGACGTTGCTGACGATCACATCGCCTGCCGGAACGCAGATCGCATGGGTCGACGCCTATGAGTCGTCGGGCAAGACCAAGCTGAACCTGACGGATGTCGGGGTCACGAGCACCACGGTCGACCATACAATTCCGGTCGCGTTGCAACTCACGGATGGCGACGGGGACACAACAACGACGGCGAATTTCACTGTCCACGTGGCGGCCGGACTGATACCTTTTGCCATTGCCGCTCCGGTCGTACTCGACCTCAACCATGATGGAATCCACACCACCGATCTGACGCACTCCACCGTTTCGTTCGACTATAACGGCGATGGCGTCGCTTCGAAAACCGCCTGGGTCGATACGCATGACGGTATCCTGGCGATCGATCTCAATGGCGACGGCAAGGTGAACAACGGTTCGGAGATCGTGTTCACCCAACATGCCGCCGGCGCTGCGACCGACCTTGCCGCGCTCGAGCAGCTCTATGACACAAATCATGATGGCAAGCTGACTGCCGCCGACCACGACTTTGCGCAATTTGGTGTCTGGCAAGATGCCAACGGCAACGGCGTGTCGGATTCGGGCGAGTTCAAATCTCTGGCCGCCTTGGGTATCGTCGAGATCGGCCTCGATAGCAACAATCAGCACTCGGTTTCGGCGGACGGCTCGGTCTTGACCTATGGCGAAGCCACCTTCACGACCGCCGACGGTCAGATAGCCGCGGTCGGCGACATCGGCTTCGGCAACTACGATAACGCTAGCTCCGGAAGCACGGCCGCCATCGCCGGCACTTCGGGAGCCGACACGTTCAAGATCGACAATCTAAACATCAAGGATCTGATCGCCGACTACCATGCCGGTGAAGGGGACAAGATCGACTTGAGCGCGTTGTTCGACAAGGCGCCGACCGGCAACATGGCCGACTATGTGCATTACGACACCGCGACCAGCACCGTGAGCGTCGATACCAGCGGCTCGGGCAACGCGGCCAACTTCGTGGATGTCGCCGTTCTGCAGAATGCGCCTGCCACCGGCACGATCAACATCCTCTACGACGACACACAACATCAACAGCACACGGCCACGATTTAGCACTTATGCGTGGCCGTACTCTCATGCTACATATTAGCGAAACATAAAACCGCAGTTTGGAGAGGGACTTAAATGAAGCGTTGTGCAAGATTGCTGGCTTCGGCCGCGGCGCTGCTGTTGGCTGGATCGACTGGCTTCGCCGCCGACATCATCGAAGGGCCGGTGGCCGACTATTGCCGGACCGTCGGCACATCGAACCTGGTCCTGACCGACAACATCGTCGATCTCAAGGCCGAGGTGGTGAAGCTGATGGACGAGTCGGTGGCCGTCGCCAACAGCTCGGAATGGATCAATTCTTCGCGCCCCGCCTTCATCTGGGCGTCGGAAGCCAAGGTCGCCTGCGGCATGGCCTATGGCTACCTCAAGACGAACTACAAGGACGAAGACACCCTCAACAAGTGCGAATGCTTCCACGACCGCATGGTCGAGTACATGAACTGACCGGAAGGGATCCGGCAGTGCCGGTTGGCTGACCCGATGGTCGGCGGACGATTGACGAGGGCGATCGCCGGAGCGATCGCATTGACCGGTTTTGGCCAGCTTGCCACGCAAGCCCGCGCCAACTGGCTGGAACGACCTAGCCTGGAGAGACCAGCACCGTTCGGCTTGAGGCGGCCGGTTCGCTGCGACGCCGCCTCCGAATGGACTCGCGCGACATTCAAGGCGTTTGCGACATGCCAGGCATCGCTCTACGGCTTGGAACCGGTGCTGGCGCACGCGGTGATGGAGATCGAAAGCGGATTCGATCCCGATGTGCACGGCGCCGATGGTGAGGTCGGGTTGATGCAGGTAATGCCCGCGACGGCCCGAATGCTGGGCTTTCGTGGCTCGCTCGACGAGCTTGGCGCGCCGGCGACCAACATCGCGCTCGGCGTCAGATATCTGGCGCAGGCAAACAGCCTTGCCGCAGGCGATCTCTGCACCACCGTCATGAAGTATCGTGCCGGGCACGGTGAAACCCGGTTCTCCGAACTTTCGGTCCGCTACTGCCGGCGTGCGCGTGCAATCCTGGCGAGAGAAGGTTTTGCGGTGGCCGGGCCATTGCCGGTGGCGACGTTCGGATTCTCCGCATTCCCGACAGCAGGAGACGATGGTGCCCCTGCCCCGGCGAGGCGGATTTGTGTGCGCCGACTGTTCGTGCCGGGCCCGCGATACATGAAATGCGCGGACTATCGAAGCGCCGGGCAAGCCAGAATGATCAAGGCGCTCCGGGCAAGACTTTTCGACGGCTGAGCCATAATCCAGCAATTGCAAAGACGGCGAGGCAAGTCTGCCGTAAGATGAACGGATGAGACCGGGACAAATACCCGGCGGGATATGAGGGAGGCATCATGGATTCTGGCCGGCAGCGACACGGTTTGTGGACGTGGGCGATCGTCTTTGCGTTCGCGGGCATGGTGTCGGGCTGCCAGTCGAAGGGCAGCGTCTCGGACGCGCTCGACCCGGCGGCGATCGCCGCACCTGGAGCGCCGGCCGCCGGCACCGCTGCCAGCCCGGCCCAAGCCACGCGATCGCTCGGCACGGGATCGACGAAGGTCACGATGCTGCTGCCTTTGTCGGCCCCGGGCAACGCCGGCGAAAACGGCAGGAAGATGCTCGATGCGACCAAGCTGGCGATGGCCGACCTTGGAAACGTCCTGCTCACGGTCACGGTCGAGGACACCATGGGCGACAGCGCGCACGCCAGCGAATTGGCGGTGAAGGCGATCACCACCGGAGCCACGATCGTCATCGGCCCGGTGGAACTTGCCGCGGCTCAGCACATTGCCAAGCTGTCGGGATCGAAGCGGCCGCCGGTGCTGGCGCTGGCCGACAATTTCGCCGGCGGCCCGGGCGTCTATGCGGTGCGCCTCAACGAGGCCGACAGCGCGGCCGCGGGCGCAGCCGGCCTGGCGGCCAAAGGCAGCAAGAAGTTCGTGTTGCTCGTCGCGGCAGGAGCGAATGCCGGCGCGGTTGAAAAGCGGGTCGCCAACAGCCTCAGCATCTATGGCGCGACGCTCGCCGTCACCATTCCGTATCCGGCCGGCGATGGCGGCACCAAAGTGGTCAATGATATGGGCTCGCTGGTCGAGGCTCCCGATGCCATCATCATCGCCAGCGGCGACGACAATCCGGCGCAGATCCTTGCGGCGCTCAAAACGAAAGGCATTCCTGGAAAAGCAATTGCCGTCGTTGGAACCAACCGCTGGCTGGAACATCCGATGGAGCCGCTGTTTGAGAGCTCCTACATCGCCACGCTCGACCCAACCGAAACCGGCCCGATCGCCGACCGCTTCAAGACGACCTACAATTATCCAGCCGACGCCAATGTCGCCTACGCCTATGATATGGTCGCCCTGACAGCAGGAATTGCAAGTTCGGCCGGGCCTGACGGCTTCAGCAAGCAGGTGCTCGAAAATCGGAGCGGATTTCGCGGATCGACCGGCCTGTTCCGGTTTCGGGCGGATGGCTCCAGTGAGCGATCCATGCCCTTCTATCAGGTTCGAAAAGGCGCACTCAAGCTGGTCGCCAAATCGACATCGGGGTATTGAGGGGCAAGGAACCTTGCTTGAGTTGATGGGCTGGCTGAGGCACAATCGCTTGATAGCGCTCGGAAGCCTGCTCCTCCTGGCAGGGGTCTTGTTGATCATCCGGGCCGCAGATCTGCTTCCGAACAATCGGCCGGCGCCACGTCAATCCATCGATCATAGCCAGGCAATGCGACCACCTCCGAGCGCCGCCAATACGCCATGGCGAGGACGGGCACGCAAGATTGCTCAGGACCTTATCGCGCCGCCACAGCTTGATCCGGCGCAAATCGAACGGGTCGAGCCGCGCCCGCCGCTCAGCGACCTTGGTCTGGCTTCGCCTGCAGGGATGCGGATGCCAAAGGATTGGAAAGAGGTCCTGCTGTACCAACCGGTTGCCACCTCGTCGGCAACCTTCGAATCGATGGGGCGCAAGGTAGCCATCAGCGGGATCCAAGGCATTGACCTGGATGCGACCTGTTCCTTTCGTGGCATCGCCTGGCCTTGCGGCCAGCGTGCGCGCGCGACGTTCAATTCCTGGCTGCGCGGCCGGGCGCTGAAATGCGTCGTGCCGCCGGAAATCGATCGTTTTGCCATTGCGGCACCGTGCAGCTTGGGCAAGCAGGATGTCGGCGCCTGGCTTGTTTCCAATGGCTGGGCGACGGCCCTGGCGAGTGGCATCTATGGCAAGGCGGAGGCAGTGGCCAGAGACGCGGAGATGGGGATATTCGGCCCGCCACAATAGCCGACAATTCGGTGTCTTTGCTTTTGCCGCCGTAGCCTTGCTTTTGAAGGCCTGATTTCAGGCCAATGGTAGGTGATTGCGCCATTACTAAAATTGTATGTTTCCTCGAAACTGAAAGTGCAGCACCTTGGCCTTATGACAGCCGATCAGGCGGGAGATTGGCTAATGATGACACCAATGGCGAATAGCTCGCCCCGGCAATGGAAAGATGTCGCATGGCTGACTGCCCTGGGATCGGCGGGAATTCTGCTCCTCTCGGTTGGCCTAAATTATCTGCTTCTGTTCTCGGAAGCCTTGACGCCGTTTGGCCGCAGCATGGTCACAGCGATCCTGTTGCCGGTCATCGTCGGTGGCCCGCTTTTGCTGTTCATTGGCCTGCAGCGGACCGAGCTCGTCCGTTATCGAAGGGAACTCAACAAGTCGGCGACCTTTGACAGTCTGACAGGCTGCCTCAACCGGACGGTCTTCACGTCGATGGTCGAAAGGAGAGCAACCAGGCCAAAATCGTCTGGTCCAAGATCTGGCGCCTTCCTGGTCATTCATCCCGAACACATCAGGTCCATCAATCTGCGCTTCGGCCTTGGCTGGGGTGACGAAGCCTTGCGGCTCATAGCCTCGACCATCCAGTCATCGGTACGCAAGGAAGATCTGGTGGGCCGGATCGGAACCTCCATGTTCGGGGTCTTTCTGCCCGGTGCGACAGAAGACGACGCCAGGGAGATCGGCGACCGTATCCGGGCGCGCGTGGCCCAAGCCTATTTCGCGCCAAAAGGAACCGCGGACACGCTGACCATCAGCGTCGGCGGCGTGGTGTTTGAAAACGAGTTGGAATTCGAGGACATGTTCCGATCGGCGGAATCGCTGTTATCCGGCATGGAGCACCAGCCTGGACTTCAACTGTCGCACCTCCACAACTAGCTGAGACGACTCGTTGCCGGAGGAACACCGCCGCAAATATGTCTTGCCGCACGGCTGCGACAGCGATCATCTTGCCCTTGTTGCCAAACCGGACGATTGACCCATGGGGCGGTTTCAACCCGTGGGAGGTCTGGCTCCTGACGGTGCTGATGGCATCGGCCGCGCATCGCTGGCAGTATTGCCGGACCGATCAAGTTCTGGTTGCCGCTGGTTGCAGCAACCTTGATCGCCTTGATGGCCGGCTATGGGACCATGCTCCTGCCGCCGAACTCCTGACAGGCTGAGACACCCGCCGCGCGAGTAGCATCAGGTTCGGCGCTCAGGGTACGAGCTTGCCGGCCGAGCACCCGCCGCGTGAACGTGCTGCTCAGGGAGAACAATAGCGAACGCGCTCATTGCCTCTCCTTCGCTGCGCGTTTTGCCCCAGCCAGGCCACGCGCCTTTCTCGTTCGCCGGACTTTGGGCTTACAATTCCAATCTCGACATAACCAGCTGCACCATCATCACAAAGCCTGCCGCAGAACCGATGAAGCAGTTGCATGATCAGCAGCCTCTCATTCTCTACCAGGCATACTATGACGCCTGGCTGGACCAGGGGACCAAAGGACCAGCCTCAAGGACATTCTCAGCCACGACATCGACGGTCAGCTGCAGTTCAACCGCGTTGGACGTGAAGTGAACACGAGCGCCGTCAACAAATTTCCCAACGACCATCCCGGCCTGGTCGGGCGGAGCCGGCGGCTTTTTCTGTTCGCCGAAATCGTCAAGCACGCCCCTGCTGGGGCGAAGCTTTCTAAAGCACGCTCCGACCACATATTTTAGGAGGGCGGGATGACAGAGCGTCAGCAAGAGATCGTCGCGAATGCATGGGCACTGGCTACGGGCGCACAACAAATCCTAGAGGCGCTTCTCATCATGCTGAAAAAGTCGGGAACGTCGCGCGACCTTCGATTGCCGGGTAGCCGGGAAGTGGACCATCAGTTAGGGGTCCGTAGCTAGAGCGTGATAAAGCAGCAAACACACTATCATAGAAACGGCGCTGCCTAGCAGCTGGTCTGCCGTCAGGCCGGAAAAATAGACAAGATGAAACGCCACCAACGCTCTACCAATCACGGTTCGGAACACTGCCGAACTAACCGTTAGTCGGCGCTAATGTTCCGGTCTGGACTCGCTACCGCTTTGGAAGCATTCTGCACTCGGGGGAGAGGGCGTGGGCAAAGTCCAGCGTCATCAAGGTGCGGATCAGGCCGACCGCTGGCGCAAGAACGCAAAGGGGCGGTGGATGTGGCGACGGCAATATCTGCCGGCGCTGGTGATGGTTCCCTGACCGGCTCATCCCAGCTGGCTGGCTGAGTGGCACCCGCACGGCCGGCGCGGGGAGCTGCGATATCAAGGGCAACATTTCCACCAGTACCGATGAGCGATTTATCACGTTCCAGGGCAGGAGCATTACTGGAAGACGACGATCAGTTTCAGTACAGCGAGCGCTGGCTGTGCAGCGAGGCAGAGGCATGGGCCGCCGGCTGGCGCAAAGCAAGGCGGTAGCGCGGTAGCCACCACCATGTGCAGGCCCACCAGCCCGTCATCATGGTCCGAACCTGATCGCACCCGCCGACCTTGGTCTCAACGTCGTTGATTGGCACTGCCACGCGGCTTTCCTTCATTCGCATGGTTCGCAGACATTAGCATGATCGCATACTCTCATCATCCGGCGTCGTCTCCCTCACAAAGCAGCGCCGGTAAGGCTCGGCGCCCTTCTTGTTTGTCCCATGTGCCAAAGGAGGTCGCCGGGCCTGCCGTTGCTCATCTTTGCGGGTTGCTCCTGATGGCTCCGCTTGGCGCCGTGGCCCTGCGTCTTCCTTCAGGTAAGACCGGCGAGGCGCTTGTCAGACGGCCTGGCATGTAGGATTATGGTCCTCGTTGCGGCGACGCCCTCAATGGAGAGCGCCAATGGCCAGAACAAACCTTCCGAACAGCTTTCCCGGGCTGAAATCGAGCGCTTCCTGGCGGCAGCCGAAGCGCTGCACAAGAGCATCGCCGGGCCGCTCCTGGCGTACCACAGGGAGCACTGCCAAGCTCTACCTGAGGCCCATGGACCCCTGTTGAAGTCGATTGAGACGGTCACCGGCCAGAAGGCGCAGTTCATCCGCTGGAACGGGACAGGACCGGCACAGCCCCGGAGAAGCCTCCGGGCTGGTTCTCCTCGCGCAACTCTCGCGCCGCATCACCTCTAAGAGCAGTTCGAAGACGCTTTCGATTTCGCCGTTGATTTGGTCGGCAGGGATGCCAGGCTTCTCGGCCGCCGTCGTCAATTGGTCGCTAAGTCGCTGGCGGCGATCGGATCGCCCCGCGTCACAATCGCGGCGCGGAAGGGTTTTATTAGCTCGCCCTCATCTTGACGCCGGCGCCGGCTGCTCCAAAGTTTTGGGCATGGCTCGGGGAAGTATCAAAGTTGGCGACGAGGTCGCAGTCACGGCGATTGTGCGCGGCCGGGTGACGCCCGATCGCATAAGCGTGACGATCCCCTCCTACGACTTCCCGCATTCTGTTGTCGATTCGACTTCGAAGGCTGTAATTGGCCAGCATATGGAATTGATCGGCCCTGTCACACGCATCGACGGGGGACAAGGTAACCGTCAGCCTCCGGCCATTGGTGACTGTCGAGGCCGAGCACGTGCGCCTTGTCGAAAGACATGTGGCACTTCCACGCGGGCGAAAAAAGTCGCTGGTTGACAAAGTTTAACTTGCCTGCCCACCCAAGGAATGGCCAGTGAAACTTTACCCATCACATCGGCTCTGGTCGCCTCCGCTAGCTGCCGGCGCGTTGCGATATCGGCGCAGTAGACGGGTCGGCATTTTCCGAACTTTCCGACATCTCGTCGCGATGACGTTGGCGAAGGCGCTTCAGCAGATCGCGTGAGGCTTGGATCGCCCTGCGCGATTGATCCATGTTCTGGCGAAACGTGGCGCGTTCCTCCATGGACTTCTGCCACTTCAGCAAGGTGGCCGTAGTCGCAGTGGCCGCTTGAGCGGTTTCTATGGGCGTTGCAACCATCGCATTCTCCCTAAAAAGGCAATGGTAAACGCAATCTTTATAGGCCCAACGAAACCCTTCTCCAATTAAAAACGACCATACGGCATACGGCAAAATGGCTATTCGTCGGGGCGCTCGACGGCAGCTTCGTCGACCTCGGCCTCCATCTCGTTGTTGACGGTTTTGGTCTTGCCAAAACCGTCCATCGCCACACCGTCAAAGCCCTGCAGCCACGCGTCGGCATGTTCCTGCCAGTAAGCTGGCACCTCACGCTCCTTGCCATCCTTGCGCGCTTGGGCGCCGTACATCCAGGCGTAGGTGGCGCGTTCCTGATCTTTCTTAGGCATGGCCATTTGCATCATCCTCCCGGAAATCCAGCAGCCTTGCGTGCCGCAGCTTCTCTTCGCCTTTGAGGGTCTCGACCCAGCCAACCAGTCCGGGCTTCAGCCACTCGGCCTTTCCTTTTTATGTCCCTTCGGGACCGGGGCCGCCAACCTTGCCCTGGACACGATCCCAAAGCGCTTGCCGCTCATCGGCATTGAAGTTGACGAGTGCGCCGCCTTTGTAGAGGCCCTTTTCAGCCATGATCACCTGGGTAGCTTTGCCGCGCTCGCGCTGTGCACCGATGATTTGCATTTCCTTTTCCTCAAAGCACTTGATCTTGCGCCAAGCGCTCGTTTGCCGCTGCGATATGGACTGCCTCGAGCTTCGAGACCATGCCTTCTAGCCCGTCTCGTCGACCAGGTGGCAAACGGCGTCACCAGTGCGGCATCGCTCCGCTGAATTAAATGCGCCCGCCGGCAGGGATCATTTCGTGCAGGATCTCGCCGCGATCTTCGGTCGGCATCCCGCGCAGGTCATGATGCGTGGAACCCTGCCGGTTGCTGACCGTTCTCCGTCAATGGAAGCCCCGAACCAACAGAGCCAAACGATCCTCGTGGTTGACGGCGACGTCATCGCCCGATGCGTCATCGCGGACTATCTCCGCCACTGTGGCTACAGGGTGATTGAGGCCCATTTCGCACGTGAGGCGCAACAAGCGTTGAACTATGCGGAGTTCGGTGTGGACACCGTCTTGTGTGACGTTGACCTGCCGGGCAACATGAACGGGTTCCAACTGTCGAAGTGGGTTCGCGAGAACAAGCCCGAGGTCAAAATAGTGCTTTCTGCCGCAGTAGAACGAACTGCGATCGCGGCGGGCGACCTTTGTCAGGAAGGCCCGCACCTTGCGAAGCCGTATGAGCCGGCCAACGTAGTGGACCATATCAGGCGACTGCAGCGTGTTTGGAGCTTACGATCCAGGAACCCTGGTGCAAAGCGCAATTGATCTCTGTCCAGACGCCGAGAGGCTCGTCTGCATACCAATGGTGATTTAGCCCTGCGAACTGGACGCCGCTCAAAGGAAGAACGGCGTATAAGCCGCAGTCCTGCGTGCGGCCGCAACAGTGGACGGTTGTCGCGCGCAGGACGGAGGAAATTCGCCCTCCTGCCGCGGGCGGTGAACGGGATACCGTAGGAGCGTCAGCATAGCGCCGGCCACAGGACGGGACGCGGCACCGACTGTCCCCGTCCGGTAGTCCGCATGTTTTGGTCGAAGCCGACCGGCTGAGATCGTGCGCATTTTGGTTCTCGACGGTACGGCCGCTGATCGGCGATGATGCGAGGACCGAGTTGCCCGGAAGAAATCGATCTGGTCTTGCACCTTTTTTGCTTCCTCATTCGCGGGGCAGCTTGTGATTTTCCAGGCTGACAGACCCTCCCCTGTCTATAAGAAATTTCCCGACGCATGAGCGCACGTCCAACACAGTGCGGACTCCAATGCTCACCGGCAGCGCGAGAATGGTAACCACCTATCTTGAGGGGAGCGCCACGTGCGTAATCAACGATGCAGGCGCTGCCAACCTCGGCATCCCCGGGAATAGCAGGCTTATAAATGAATATATCGTTGATCAACGCTATCGCCGCAGCCGCCGGGAGATGGACAGACCGCGTTTCAGCTAGCTAGGGGGATCGATGTTCCAGGCTAAAGGCATTGGCATGCCCGAATTAGAAAAAAGACCTGAATCCCGTAAAGCAGCAACAAAATGCCGAAAGCTATCCAGAAGCCCGGTCGCGTAAGCAATGCCAGATCTTTTCTTAGCTGCTCCATTCACATCAACTAACATGGCCAAGCGTCGTTCCCGTCCGCTGGGGACAAATTTCAACTAAGCTAATAGGCTTCGTCGCATAATGGCCGCGCCACTGCGGATCGAGACACCTCAGCGCCCCGCATGAGCACGCGCAACTCGATCGGAGGCGCAAGGAGAAAGTTCGGAACGATTCCAAGAACCCCAAGCAAATTGAGCGCCGCAGCGGACGATAAGGTTCACGCATATCCCGGCGAACATCCGCACAGCAATGGTCAACATCAACGGCAGAAGGGCGTCCGAAAAGAAACGCATCTCTGCGTCACCGCCTCATCGAGAGTCACCGCAGCGGCATCCTGAATACAGGTCGGCGATCCGAAGAGCATGCATTGCGCAAGATTTTCCAGATGAACTGATGCCGAGACCGGCCCAAGCGTCCACCCTAGCCTCCAGCCGGTCATTGCATGAGACTTCGACAGGCTGTTCACAATTATCGTCCGCTCTCTCATTCCGGGAATGCTATTGAGAGGAACTCGCCGTCGAACACTGTGCTGCGGTAAACCTCATCGCTGATGATCCATAGATTGTGCCGCTCGGCAAATGTGGCAATGATCCTCCTTGCCGAACACATATCCGCCGGGATTGTTGGGGAGTTCAGCAAGATCGCCCGCGTTCGATCTCCTACCACTGCACGGAGAATATCCTCGGACACCTTCCGCCGCGCATTTTGCAGCGATAGTTTGACGGGTCGGGCCACTGCGCGCGTATTGCCGCTTCGTATGTGGCATACCAAGGCTCAAGGCAAAGCACCTCGTCGCCAGCTCCGGCAACGGAAGCTTAGTGTGATTGGGCGGCCACGCGGCCGGTCCCCAATTCGTTCGAATGATGCGCTTGCCTCGCCAAGGTCGCATGGTGAGTCAGCCGGCAAACCAAAACACTCAACCGCCGGTTAGGCCCGGCCGCCTGATGCGCCCCACAAGAGGCTGTGCCGGGCCGTTCGTCGGGGCTTCTGCACCTGAGCGTTAATGTGCCCAGGCAACACACCATTGACGCCAAGACGATGGCAAGAAGGGGAGTCGCGCAGTCCTCAAGAATAAGTCAGCAGGCACCTAGACCGATGTAGGGCCTTCCAATCGCAGCTCTCGGCTCCTCGCGGCGCCGGCGCCCTGGCATCGTTTGATTGAACGAAGACGCTGAGTTGAGCTCTCGATACAAAAGCATCTCAGTCCTCGTGCCTCAATGGTTCCGGGCATGCGGCTGCAGGGGATGAAGTCATGAAGTTCAGGGATTTGATCAGACGCGCCGAGGACAATGTGGAGAGGTCGTTCGACGATCTCGAAGCTGACTTGGCTAACGCTGTCGACCAGTGCCTCGATTTGGAGGATGTCGCCGACGTGCCAAACATGGCAGGCGACAACAACGAACAGGATGAAAGCGTACGGAGTGAGGGCGGTGCCGGCGACGACGATGATAGCTCGCCGATACCAGCGCATCGGCTGACCTCACACACGCAGAGCCGAATTGCTGCCGTGAGCTCGTTTAACGGCTTGTTCCACGATGCCAAGCTCCATTTCGAGGACATCAACGCAAAAATCTCCGAAATTACAGGCACATGTCAACTGACGTTCGAGTTTTTTCACATCCTTCACGCGGACATTCTCCGTGCGAACGAACTGGAGCTGGCGAATCAAAATCTGATCGCAGATCAAAGGAACTTGTCGGAAACACTCAATGACCTGAACAGACGGTACTGTGAGCGTCAAGGCACCATCGAGACATTGCAGCAGCGCCAGGCAAGCCTTGTTCAGGAGTGTGAAGTGCTCCGTGGCGCGTTGGCCGCGGCAAGGCTGGAGCTGGTCGAAGCGGCGAACACCACCACAAAGAACGAAGCGGAATTTGGCGACCTCACGAACATGCTTGCCGCCGCAAATGTCGAGGCCGACAGGCGCTCCCGAGAGAACAAACAGCTGCGTGAAAAAAATGTGAGCCTGTCTATTGACCTGGAAAAGGCCATGAAGCGGGAGGAAGAGGCACGGCATAGGCTGGATGCCTTCTCGACGATCCATGCCAACGAAGCTGCGCGAAATTCCGAAATGCTGAGTGCGCTCGGCAAGAGCGAAAAAGAGGCAATCAAATTGCACACCTCACTCGAGGTTGCGCAGGCCAAGTTATGGGAGGTGACCGAAGCAGCCAGGATTATGCAGGCGGACATGGATGGCGAGCTTAAACGCTGCCAGGCTGAGAACCGAGGATTGCGCTCAGAAGTTCAAAGCCTCCAATCGCGCTTCGAACTCGCCTCAATCGCAAACAACGAGGCCGCGGCCGAGATCGCCAGGCTCCAGCTACAATGGAGCGACGCCCTGGCGGAAAAACAGGTGACTGACGAAAGGTTGGCCGCACTCGCTGAGGAGGCCGAAACCAACAAGGTGAACCTTTCCAAGATCACCGCAGATTTTGCGCAACTGTCCATGCAGCAGGCGTCCGATCAGATTGAACTCGATGTGAGACGGCAGGAATGTGAGGACTTGCGGGTCGAAATTGCCTCGGTCAATGCTCGGGTCAGGGAATTGCTGCCCTACAAGAGGTCGCATGGAAGCGCGAACGCCTTGCCGCATACATCTGACGTGGCAAATGTAGCGGTGACTGCAGACCGAACGGTGCATGCCGCACGCCGTGTCCGCCGGAGGGCCCTCGCCGCGTCGTAGGGGCAAAGAACCTCTCCTCGTGAGGCAATTGCCCCTGTCGATGATCGTGGAACGGTATGCGCTCTTTGTTGCGCAAAAGATGACAGGACGCTAACGCTGTTGTCGGAGCAGGACTTGGTGAGGCGGCCAGGAAAATCCTGTTGGGGCCTTGTAGCCGGGACAATGTCCCAGACGAGCTCGCGCATCGTCCGCCGGCGTCACCCCTGTCCGGCATCACGTCGCCTACCAGCCAGTATGTCAGCAAGCACGCCTGCAGTGTGCCCGCGGTCGACCGCCCACACCCGCCATGTCATTGCCGGAAAGCCCTCGACATCTGGTCGGTAAGTGGCTTCAGCAGATAAGACCAGACGCTGTGTTCGTCCGTACTTATGTGAACCTCCGCTGGCATACCGGGTTTGAGCACTTTGGCATCGGTCAGACATGTGGACTTGTCTTCGACATTGATGCGCGCCGAGAAATAAGAAAGCTGGCGCTGTTGATCTTTTATCAGGTCCGCCGAGATGCGCTTGACAGACCCTTGGCAGGCAGGCGTGGTGCCGGCGTCGAAAGCCGGAAACCGGATCGAGACCCGCTGACCTGGACGAACGTCATCTATGCGCGACGGCGCAATCAGCGCGTCGACGACAAGGTTGCCGGTGTCAGGGACAATCATCATGAGAACCTCGCCCGCGGCAATCACGCCGCCGATCGTGTGAATGGAAGATTCCTGTACCGTTCCCGATTGCGGAGCGCGGATGGTGGTTTTGGCCAGTTCGTCCTGTGCCACAACCTTGCGCTCGCTGAGTTCGGTTTGCTTGGCTTCCGTTTCACGAAGTTCGCTCGTCACGTCACTACGCCTTTGTTCATCGAGCTGAAGAATCTGCAATTCGGTCTCGCTGATCCGGGCCTGCGCCTCGGCAACTGCCGCCGCGAGGCGCCCTGATTCTCCGTGCGCCCGGGTGGCATCCAGTCTGATGTTGCTAAGTCGCTCTTTGGACACCAGTTTCTTTGTAAAAAGCGCCTGTACATCGACAAGATCGCCATCCAGCAGGACCACGGATTGTTCTTCCGCGGTCTGTTGCGCCTTGAGGCCCTCAACTTGGCGTTCGAGTTGCTTTGAGCGGCTTTGCAACTGTGCCTTCTGCCCCTTGAGGGCCGTAGCGCGGCTGTCGAACAGCGTGCGCTCACCGTTCACCAGCGCAGCCAGCTCCGGCTCGCCCATTCGCGCTTGAAGGCTGAACGGAAGCTGCATCTCCGACAGGCCTTGCCGCTCTGCCTCCAGCCGCACAAGCCGAACCGTTGCCCGATCAAGATCCTTGCTAATTATCTGCAGATTGGCCCGTGTCAGCGTGTCGTCCAATCGTGCCATCACATCGCCGGCCCGTACATGATCCCCATCTTGCGCGAAGATGCCCCCTATCGTGCCGCCCGTCAGATGCTGGACCTTCTTTATGTTGCTCTCGATCACCACGGTCGCCGGCGCAATTACCGCGCCAGCAATCTTGGTCAGTCCGAGCCAGAGCCCGCCGCCGGCAAGCAACATAACCGTGACCGCCGCACCCAGGATCAGGTTGGCCCCGATTCCATCGCGCGTGCCCGAAATCATCGCGTTGCGCCGGCTCCCATTGGCGATCGGGGACGATGGAGCCATCGTCGCCTCAGACAAAAAAATATTCCTCATGCGTGACCGCTCACCCCTTTGTGCATCGCGACGGCCGCTGCCGGGCGTTCAACAGGCGCAGCAAAGGGGCGGATGACGTTGGCCAGGACCTCCTCGCGTGAGCCGAAGGCGTGAAGCATCCCATTGGACATTACGAGTACCCTGTCGATGTTGGTAAGGGCAGAAGGACGGTGCGCAACTACGATGACGATGCCTCCACGTCTGCGCACTGCCAGGATCGCGCCGGCCAAGGCGGTATCGCCATCGACGTCCAGATTTGAATTCGGCTCGTCCAGAACGACGAGAAACGGATCGCCGTAAAGTGCCCTGGCAAGCCCTACGAGTTGCCGCTGTCCAGCCGACAAGGCTGTTCCTCCCTCGCCCATGCGTGTTTGAAAACCGTTCGGCAATCGCAGGATCATTTTGTCGACGCCCGCTGCCTTCGCAGCAGCAAGCACGCCCTTGGCGTCGCCCTTCCCGCCAAATCGCGAAATGTTATCGGCAACCGTTCCATCAAACAGTTCGACGTCCTGGGGCAGGTAGCCAATATGTGCGCCAAGGTGTTCTTGGTCCCATTGGTCAAGCGAGGCGTCGTCCAGCCTCACCGTGCCGCGAAGTGGCTGCCAGACGCCCACCAGCGCGCGCACAAGCGTGCTTTTGCCAGAACCGCTCGGGCCGACAACGGCCATTCCCGTCCCTGCGGCCAGGCGGAAGCTGACATTGGCTACCGTCGGTTTTTGCTGGCCCGGTGGCGCTATAGTCAGGTCCTCGACCGCAAGCTCCGCTTGGGGGCGCGGAAGTTCCATATGTTCGTCCCGGTCAGGAAAAGCGGCCAGGGCCGTTGCCAGTTGCGAATAGCTTTGCCGGAACGCGGCGAAGCCTCGCCAGTTCGCGATAGCGGCGTCAACAGGAGCCAATGAGCGGCCCAGCAAGATGGAGGATGCGATGATCACGCCTGGCGAGGCTTCGCCTCCTATCACCAGGTAGGCACCCAGTCCAAGAACGCAGGACTGCAAGGCCAAACGCAGTGCCCTAGAGAGTGCCCCGGTGGCGCCGACGACGTCGGAAAGCCTCTCTTGGTGCCGCAGATATGCGTTATTGATCTCGCCCCAGCGGTGGGCAAGCCGTGCGGAAAGGCCCATCGCGCGTACGACTTCCGCGTTGCGGCGTCCGGATTCGGCGAGATTGCGTTGCGACACCAGCGTCTCGGACGCGCGTGTCACCGATGTGCGGCCAAGAACTTCCGCCATGACCGTGAGCAGCACGACAATGATCGCACCGCTTGTGGACAACAGACCGAGCGCAGGATGCAGGAAATAGATGATCAGCAGGTAAAATGGAATCCACGGAGCGTCGAATATAACAGTCGGCCCCATTCCGGAAAGGAAGCCGCGTAACTGATCGAGATCACGGAGGGGCTGTATCCGGTTCGCATCCTGCCCGCCAATGAGCGGCAAGGACAGCGAGAGGCCGAACACCCTCTGCTTCAAATTCCTATGGACACGATTGCCCACTCGAACCAGCAGGCGCAGGCGCACGAAATCCAGCAGCCCGTAGACCGCGTAAAGACCCAGCATTCCGATCGTGAACCCGACAAGCGTCGGAACGCTCTGCGAAGGTAAAACGCGATCGTAAATTTGCAGCATATAGACCGAGCCGGTCAGGGCGAGAAGGTTTATGACTGCCGAGAAGACGCCGACGCCTACCAGGCCAGGCACGGTCCCAAGCATTGCACCTCGCAGATCCGACGAACTCCTTCCACCAGGGTTCATAGGTTTCGACCTCCCGTGAGAGATCGTTGCGCAAGCTCACTGGCCCCACTGGGCACCGACAATCTCTTGCTGTTCAGGAGCGTATCCCCTTAGCCTTCTAATATTACGCCCCACTAACATGCTTGGACTTTAGTCAAAATGTAGCCAAATCGTGGCGCTGACCCGAGAAACCCGGAACCCACATGTTAAATCGGGGGAAAACTGCCGTTCCACCGTATTTGGGCGGGGCTTCATGCCGGGCGGAGCGGCCCAAGAAAACCGCCCCCTGCCCTTTTTTTCGGGGCATTTTCGCGCTTTAGCGCTTCCTCGCAACAACTACGAAGTGTTGCGCCATCTGGCCAGGAACGCGAAGCCTTCTGCAGGCCTTCTCGACAGGCTGCATTATCATTTCACAGAACCCTGGCAACAGGTTTCCCGGCCGAGGCAGAAAACCGTACGGTATCGTCTGCTCGACGGTGAATCCCGAGGCAGTCAGGAGGGCCTTGAACCTCGCTGCGCTCAGCGTGTTGCGAATGGTGCGTCCAGACACCCGATTGAGCAGCCGGCACGCCAGGCCGACGGGCGACGTCGCATTCATGTGAACGTTGCACACAAGCCGCCCGCCATCTTTCAGGTGCTCATTGATCGCCATCAGTGCATGCCATTTCAGTTCATCCTCTGCGTTCAGGAAAAAACGAAATGCCGTTACCACATCGAACGTCATACCGAGCTGCTCCCTTGTCAGGTCGACGTGACGCAAACTCACATTGGGCGGTACTTGCGCGCTGTCGAGCATCGTTCTGGAAACGTCGGCGCCAACCACCTCGCTGAAGAGGCCGGCGGCTACCTCGGCGATGCGGCCTGTTCCGCATGCGAAATCGAGGCAGTTTCGGCTAGCTCCGCTCAAGGGGCGAAGAACGTCGAGGATCAGCGGCTTTTCGATGTTCTCCCAAAGCGCGCCATAATAGCCGGACCTGTGTGTTTTGTTGTAGTGTTGGCCGTAGCCGGGCGCGCAATGGCTGGTCCTGTAGCCGTCCGACACGAAGCCGCCCTGCGCATTGCTCTCCTTGCTAGACGTAAATTCCTGCCAATACTCACCGGCGCGCGACCTGGACCGCACAATTCGCGCTGACGGCATATGGAAAGCATAACTTGACGACTGCGTCACCTGATCCGCGTTCGTTGAGGGTGTCAGGGTCGCTCCCTGGTTGAAAATGCGCCTCACCTTGGATCTCCGTTCAGTTGGGTTCGCCCCCCGATAGAACAGTAAGCTCCGCACGGACTGCGGCTGACGCCCTATTGGACTGCCACACTTTGCAGTTCACTGCTGAATCTGGCTTCGACAGTATCCCCCGGCAGCACAATCGCATCTTCGTCAACCAACAGCTTGCGCCATTCATTGCCGATCTTGCGTACGATGGTCACCTGGGCCCGTACCGTTTCGCCGGCAATCGGCAATGGCTGTGTGGATGCTCCGGTCGGCTGCAGCTTCTCGCTGGCGGCATGGAGCCTGGCGGTGACATCCGCCAGCCGGGCGTTGGTGTCCTTCAGATCCGTCAGCAGGCCAATCCTCCTTTGATTGTCGTTGCGTTCGTGCTGTCTGACAAAGTCCTCCTGCTGGCGCCGCGCCCTCATCAGTTCGACCGAGGTTTGAAGCGCGCCGCTTGAAGATAAAAGCAACGCGCGCCTGACATCCGCGAGCCGGGTGTTGGTCAGATTGCCTGCATCGAATGCCTTCGTCACTCGCGCCAAATCTTGCTCATCCGCCTTCACGCTCTCGCCCTCGACTCGTTCGCGTTTCTGCAAAACGCCAATTTGCTCGGCAGCGTCCGTCCGGCCCTTCTCCAGAAAATCCTGCTCTTGCCGGAAATCACTCAGCGCAACCTTCAGCGCCTCTGCTTCAGCCTGTGCCATCGCGGCTACAACGCTCGGCGAAAGAGGTGATCCCTGTGGTGTCTTCTTGTCGAAATCCGCCTGGCCCTGAAGCTCGGCGCGAATGCGGGCGGCGTGAAGGTATTCTTTCGTGTAATCTCCCCAGAGCATTTCGTAGTCGCGCTTGAGATCAACCGGATCAGGCCCGGCCTGGCCTGCCCGTGATCGCAAAAGACTGAAGCCGCCGGAGACGGCCAGCGCCTGCCGTACAGTCATGAGCGGACGGTAGGCCTGTTGTCCCGGGGTGAGCACATCGCCCGTTACATAGATCGGGCGATAGTCCGCTATGATCGCTGTGACATCGTCGGGCTCGACAGTAACTGTCTGCTCCCGCCCATCAGTCAGACGCACGTGAAAAATCTTGCTTGGCAAGACCTCTTGCATGCGCCTTTGCAGTTGGGACGCCGTCAGGCCTGCGACCATGATCATTCCAGCCTCCGGAAGGGCGATATTGCCATCCATCTGGACTACGGCGCGCTGCGTCCGATCAGGGATCGGCGCTATTCCTATCTCGACCGTATCGCCAGGTGAGAGTTGATAGGGCTCGACCTCGACTGCGCAAGCCATCGAGGTTAGCGACATCATCACGACTGCGCCAAGAACGTATCGTCTACTGAAGGTCATTTGCGACAATCTCCTTCCGGTCAAACACCGGCTTCAAAGGCCATTCAACACGACTAACGAAATCGTATACCGGGCCACCGGGCACGCCCCAGTTGCTGGACCAGACCACCTGGGAGCCGTCCGGAGAGGGAGAGGCATGCGTCTCGCTCCAGTAGTCGAAGGGCGCGTTGTGCGTGTCTGCGACACGGCGGACCTCTCCACTGCCGTCTAGACGCAGAGCAATGACTTGCTGAGCGTAAGGCGCCCAATCCGGGTGCTGCGATAGTTCGGCTGGCGTGCCGCCATAACTCAGAAACACCCAGCCGGGCCTGCCGAGCGACCTGAGTGACGCATGCATGGCCTCGCCATATTTCATCAGCGAGGTAGCCTTGCCATCAGCCAAGCGGCGCTTGATCACCTGATATTTGTCAGGATCCGATTTGCTGATCCCGACATAGATTTCGCTTCCGTCGGAATCGACCGTCATGTCGCCATGGCCCGGTCGATGGTGCTCCATCCACTTCTGGCGCAATATGCCGTCGATGGAGAAGACGAAACTCGCTTCGATTCCGTCCGGTAATTGCTGGGAACACACTATGTTGATTCCGAGTGGTGAGATCGAGCAGGAGCCGGTCGTTCCCGGGAATTCGGCAAGATCGATATCCGGGAATTTCCGCCGTTGCTTGAGATCGTAGCCAAAAACCACCGCTCGGCCGTCATTGTTCGTTGCACGCACCGCAATCCGGCTGCCGTCGCGGCTCGGATTGCCTTTGTTGGGTCCAAATTTGAGGTTGGAGTACGCTCCGGAGGCGAACAAGACGTCCTCATGATCGGTACGTGGGGCCCATGTCGCAATCTGCCGGCCCCCGACGCAGATCATCAACTCGGGATCAGTGGGATGCCATTCGCATTCGGTCGCGCGGTTGCGGTGGAACAAAGGCAAGTAGGTTTGTCCGTCGAGAAAGCACAGGCCACCGCAGCCATTGGCGATCAGGAGCAGGCTCTGGTCGGCATTCCAAGCCTGTGCGCTTGAGTAACGGTGGGTGCAGTACTTCTTCCCGCATACACCCGCCCGGCCGAGAACGCCCGGTCTGGTGATCCGTGCGAAAACCATCCCAGACCAAGGATCCCTTGTTTGGCGCACATAGCCCGGCAGGTTGTTCACGACCGCTGTGGCCGCCACCTCCGCTGCCTTGCTTTGACGGCCGCCGGCAACGTAGATGTTGGGAGATATGGCACCGGCAGCCAGCAACAGCGCCAACGCATGACGGCCGCCCAGGGTCATGTCATGTAACCCACTTCGCGCCGTACCCGGCCTTCACTAAGGCGCTCGCGCCACCACGTGATTGTTCGCTCCAGCCCATCGCGCAGGCTGGTCTGTGTCCGCCATCCAGTCTCACGTTCAAAGCGCGAGGAGTCGGCGAGCAAGGCGCGAACTTCGGAATTTTGCGGCCTCAGGCGGCTTTCATCACGACGGACCGGCTTTTTGCAATCGGTCAACTCAAGAACAATGGCCAATACGTCCGAGACGGTCGCAGCGCGTTGGCTGCCAGCGTTGTAGGCGTGGCCGAACTCGAGCTGGGCGAGACCTGCGGTCAGGAACGCTGTCGCGGTGTCTTCGACATAGGTCAGGTCGCGGATCGGGCTGGTATCCCCTACCATGATTGCAGGACATTTCAGGTCGAGGACCTGCCGGATAATGGTCGGCACGATGGCGCGTTCACTCTGGCGCGGGCCATACGTGTTGAAGGGTCGCATGATGACCACAGGGACATCGAACGACCTGGCGTAAGACTCCGCCATCATGTCGGCGCCGATTTTGGATGCCGAATATGGTGACTGTCCCTGCAGGGGGTGTGTTTCGCCGATCGGCATGGTTTGGGCAGTTCCGTAGACCTCGCTCGTGGAGGTATGGATCACCCGCTCCGTCTCCCATAGGCGCGCCGCTTCGAGGACGTTCACCGTGCCTAGGATGTTGGTTTCCACATAGGACTGGGCAGCGGCGTAGGAATATGGAATCGCAATAAGCGCCGCCAGATGAAAAACCGCGACTTGGCCGCGCATGATCCGGTTAAGGAACGCACTGTCGCGGACGTCACCACGGACGAGCCTCAACTGGCTGCGGATGGTGTCCGGCAGATCGTCTAGCCATCCATGGCTGTCGAAGGAATTGTAAAGGGCAAGGGCTGTGACATCTGCCCCGTTGCGAACAAGCGCCTCCGTGACATGCGAACCGATGAATCCGTCCGCGCCGGTCACCAGGACTTTCTTTCCATTGTAGCTCATCACTGCGCATTCCCTTGGCTGTTTGGAACGCTTCCCTTGGATATTCAAACGTCGATCGGCGGTACCGGAACCCAACCGACCACTGCCAGCACTCCCCGCACCATCCACGCGAGGTCGGAGACGATGGTGCGTCGCGGATAATATGAGAGGTCCAGTGTTGCCTTGGCGGGGAACATGACTTCCCGGTAGAACACGATCGGATCTACGGATTGGGGGAAGTAATGCGCTTCGTGCCGAAAAACGACCTGGGCTGGTCCCAGCAGGCCTGGCTTGTATTGCAGCACGGCCCTAAGCTCGCCCCGGAAACAATCGGCGAAAGCCAGGCTCTCGGGCCGTGGGCCGACGATCGCCATTTCGCCTTTGAGGACATTCCACAGCTGCGGTAGTTCGTCCAGCTTCGTCGCTGCGAGAAAGCGGCCAACGGTGGTCATGCGTGTATCGCCCACGACCGTCAGCGCAAGGCCTTGAGAGCCGCAGTTCACACCGAATTTGCGAAATTTGTACATGCGGAAGGTTCGGCCGCCGGCCCCGATGCGGGTCTGAGCGAACAAGATCGAGCCACCGCCCTCGAGCAGAAGCGCTCCGGCGATCAGCAGCATCAATGGCGCCAATGCGACGGTAGCGATGCCCGCCACCGCAAGATCGATTGCGCGTCTCGCAAAGCCGTGATCAGGATTTGGAACGAACATCCGGTGAAAGGCAGGGTCTAACGCATTCATGCAGCAGTTCCTCTTTGGGCGCCTGCTTTGAGCGCGCCTGTTTTGAGCGCGGCTGCCAGGGCAGCCACGACTGATTCGGCGGCGGCGGAAGTGATCTGGGGGTGCAGCGGAATTGTGAGCTCTCGCTCAGCGAAATCCTCTGTTTGGGGCAAACTCACGCCGGGAAAGCGCTCGCGGTAGAACGTCATTTGGTGCACCGGCGGGTAGTGGATGGTGGTCTGTATGCCCTGTGTCCGCAGCTCGTCGATGACATCCTGCCGGCTCGCGTAGCGCGGCAGGACGATCGGCATGATGTGGTAAGCCGACGTCCGGGGTTCGCTAAATGGAATGACAATGGCTGGGCAACGGTCCGCGATCAGGCGTCGGTACAAGACAGCTATGATACGCCTGATTTCGTTCCACTCTTGCAGGTTCTGCAACTGAACCAGCCCTATTGCCGCTCGCATCTCGTCCATTCGGTAGTTGAACCCGAGCATCGTGACATCATATTGCGGCGTACGACTGTTCAGCCGCTGATGCGTCCCCGTTGTCATTCCGTGCCCGCGGGCCAGGCGAACCCTGTCGAGCAGATCGGGGTCACGTGCAATCACGGCGCCCCCTTCGGCCGTTGTCATGTTCTTGTTGCCATAGAAGCTGAACGCGGCCGCGGCGCCGAAGGTCCCGACTTCCCTAAGCCCGGGCGCGTGCGCAGCGTCCTCGATGATATGCAGCCCGCGAAGCCGGGCGAACCGCTGCCATTGTTCCCGATCGGGGAGATACCCGGCGAAGTGAACGAGAATGACCGCTTTCGTGCGCGTCGTGCACCGCGCTTCGGCTTCCGCAACCGAGATCAACGGCACGTCGACGGACTCGATATCGACGAAGACCGGCGTCGCCCCTACATACAGCACCGCATTCGCCGTCGCCACGAAGGTCAGCGAAGGAACCAGTACTTCGTCGCCAGGGCCGATGCCCAAAGCATGGAGGAGAAGATGGAGCGCTGCGGTGCAGGAACCAACCGCAACGCAATCTCGCGCGCCATGCATGCTGGCAAAGGCCTGTTCGAACTCTCGTACCCTGTCCCCCATCGTAAGCCAGCCGCTATCAATCACCTGCGACAGGGCTGCCTTCTCTGGCACGCCTAGGATCGGGGCGCTCACCAAGAGCATCTTGACCTCCTGAAAGCCTTGTTAGTGGCTAGACCTCTGCATCAGACTTTCATGCGGCTGCGGCGGCAGCCGCGACCTCGATTGAGGACGACTGATCTTCCCAGGCAATTGCCTGTGCATTCTGGAAGTCATCGACACGACCGATGTCGAGCCAAAGACCGTCATGCTTGTAAACATGCACGGTCGTGCCGCCCTGCATCATCTGCAGCATCAGGTCATCGAACCCAAATGGGATCCCGGACGGAATGAACCGCAGGACATCTGGGTTCATGCAGTAAATCCCCATGCTGACGAGATGGGAAAGCGTCGGCTTTTCCCGGAAGAGCTGGACGGTATTGTCGATCTCGTCGATGACCCCGAAGTCCATCTTGATATGACGGCACGCCGTGGCAATCGTAACGGGATCCCTATGCAAGCGGTGCGCGGTTACAAACCGGCTCAGGCTTAGATCTGTGAGGACATCGCCGTTCAGAACGACAAATGTTTCGTTCAGTTCATCCCTAATC
Organism: Mesorhizobium sp. M0317; assembly: GCF_040321555.1. Taxonomy (NCBI): domain Bacteria; kingdom Pseudomonadati; phylum Pseudomonadota; class Alphaproteobacteria; order Hyphomicrobiales; family Phyllobacteriaceae; genus Mesorhizobium; species Mesorhizobium sp. M0317. The sequence goes on from NZ_JAMYRV010000047.1 coordinate 24,542, forward strand.
AGAGAGAGAGGTCCGACGGTGCCGAGTGGCTCCATTTCCTGGGTATATTTGATCTTCAAGTTCCATTGCGATCCGTCGCCGCAGACGCTACGGATCAAATGCCCTAGATACCCTGTCGTAATATACACGTCTTCAATGCCGTTGCGCCGCAGCCACTTCAAAAGCAACTCAAGAACAGGCCGGGCCCCTATCGGCATTAATGGTTTCGGCAGGACCGATGTAAACGGTCGAAGGCGCGTACCCATCCCACCACATTGAATCACCGCTTTCATTCGATCCTCCTGATCTGCAGTTGGCTTTGTTCGGGATCGGTGTTCCATTGTCCGGCCAGGGCATACCCTCAAATCCGGCCAAACCTCGGCGGCAATCCGAACATCATATGTGAAAAGGTATGTGACAGCCGGGGCGGCTGTCGTCGTGCATTCGAATGGTAGGGATTCAAAACGTTCAAGGTATTAGATGGCCACGAGATCAACAGCCGATAGAAGCGCGATTGGGCACTGATCATGACGGCGATAAAACGAAAGCAGTTGCTTTCAAAAAAGCTGCGATCCGCCCGGGCCGGGCCGGCCTACAGGTCCAGCGACAGCGGGTGGCGACGTAACAGAAATGGTCCTGAACAGCTGGCTTTGGACCCACAAATGGGGAACCGGCATCGTTTTGCGGACAGGCACCGCACGCCCGGGTTAAAAATCTATGGATGAGCTTCGCAATTTAGTATTATATTAGACGTTCTGGATGTGCGTGGATGGGACGCTGCGGACATCACTGTGATGCGTTGACCAGTGGATGGCCGCCATTTTAGGACCACCACGGATTGTCGATCATAGGCGAATGGGAGGTTCCAGCGGGTTTTCTCGTCGGGAACCGAGTAACGCGTTGGGGTAGTTGCATGGCTCGGATCGTCATTGCCGACGATCACGGCTTATATCGGCGTGGTCTCCGGCTGGCACTCATGGCTGGAATTCCAAGCGCCGAAATATTCGAAGCTTCGTGTTTCGATGCCGCGGTCAATCTTCTAGAGGAGCAGGCGTCCATCGATCTTGCGATCCTCGATCTGAACATGCCTGGGCTGTTCCATCAGGAAGTGCTCAGCGACTTTATGGCTGCCTATCCTGACACTCGCTTTGCGATCGTTTCCGGGGATGATTCCCGCTCGGAGATACTGACCGCGCTTTCGATCGGACTTCACGGGTATATCGTCAAATCGCAGAGCGACGAAGAAGTCGTGCTGGCTGTAAACGAAATCCTCGCTGGCCGGATCTATGTGCCATCTCTCCTATCTCGAACGTCTGCCGACCAGAGATCGCATGCCCCCCCACCTCCGGTACAAAATGCCAGCCGACGGCACGAGGGCTCGGGCGACGTCGCTAGGCTGACATCTAGACAGAAGGACGTCCTCAAGCTGATGGCAGAGGGGTACTCGAATAAGGAGATTGCCCGCAATCTGGACATTGCCGAGGCGACAACGAAAATCCATGCCGCAGCCGTGCTGCGTGAGCTTGGGGTTAGAAACCGTACCGAAGCAGCTGTGTTGCTCCAAAGCTGGCTGACGAGACAGGCGAGTTGACGTATGCCCCTCGAACCGGCCCGAGTTTGCTTGCAGGAAATCGCAGCAAAGGGCCCACACCATCCGTTAATTGGCCAATTCGGCTTCGACTTGGAGGGGCTCTATTGCAATCCAAATTCCTCAATTTCTTTGCGCGATACACGCAGCGAATATCGAAGGCCATCTTCGGTTATTTCCATATTCGGGGAATGACCGACAAGCGGCGTGCTGTCCACACCGATTATCAGTGACCCGAACCCGCGGCGTACGACTTTTGAACTCTTCCGTCGGCCCGATTCCACCCAATCGAACACGAGGTCGTCACCTTCGTCCTCGGATGCAAATCGCCACTTAACTTCGACCTTGCCATTCGGGTCACCCAGCGCACCATGTTTCACCGAGTTTGTCGTCAACTCGTGAAGGATCATCGCCAAGCCCTCGGCGGCGCCGCTTGGCACAGTGAGGGAAGGGCCACTGATCGTTATGTCGCGTGTCTCCTTGAAGGGCTGCAATTCCCGGTCCACGAGCTCATGGAGCATCCCTGACAGGTTGGCGTGACGAGAAAGGATGCGATGGGTCGCCTCCAGCGTTCGAATCCAATCGATCAACATCTCCTTGTATTTGGCAACGTCATTGTCGGGAATATCGATCATGTTGACCAGAGCTCTGATCACTGGAAACACATTGCTGAACCGATGGCGCTCTTCGCGCATTATGCGCTCGCGTCTCTTTACGGCGGCGCGAAGCAAAGTTGTTTGTCGACGTTCGGTCAGATCCGCCGCCACCCCGATGCGCATTTTGCGGTCGCCGTGCTCTTCCTGCCGTCCACGCAAAGCAATCCAGCGTGTGTGACCATCCACTTGCCGGACACGGATCTCGACGTCATAGTTCAATGCCGATGAAGGCTTTGCCGAGGCGGACAGCTTCGGCCAGTCGACGGGATGGATTACAGCCGAGAGTTCTTCCAAGCGGCGGACTGGGGCCGGAGGCAGACCAAGAATGTCCCAGAACTTGCTCGAGCCGGCGACTGTCCCATCGTCAATGTCTATTTGCCATGTTCCCAGGCGCCCGGCAGACACGGCGAGATCAAGCCATTCCTTCTGAGCCCGAAGGGCCTCGCGTGCCGCTTGTCGCTCGGAAATATCGTCAACCACCACGAATACGCTCTCATTTGGCGCCTCGTCCGGCCGGGACGAAGACAGGGCCAGGTGAGCCCAGAATGCCGTGCCATCCTTGCGCAAAACGCGGATATCCGTCGCAGACGCGGTCCCATTGCCCAAATCTTCCAAAAGTTTCCGCACAGTACCTCGATCGTCGGGGACAATGAGTTCCTGCAACTCGAGTTGGGCAAGTTCCTTGTGCGCGTAGCCGGTCATCTCCAAAAGCCGTCTGTTCGACTGCAGCAGTTCGCCATGGCGATTGGTATTAGCAAAGCCCAAGGCGGCAGCGTCGATGGCAGCGAGCCTCGCTTCTGCCACCCTGAGCGCACCGTGCAGATCTTGTCGCAGGCGGTGGAACACAGCTGCGATCAGGCTACCCGAACCCAGGAGGAAGACGGCCCCGGTCCAGTCTCCACCAGTGAGGTGACCGTCCAGCAGGTGTCGCATCCACAAGCCGGCGACCGCCATCAGAAGCGTTGCTGCGATGGCAACAAAACGGCCCTCAAGATACACGATGACAACGGTTATGGGGATAAACGCAACAAGCGGCAACGGCTGGCCGCCATATACCGTACTTATCGCCTCGAATGCTATCGATGCTGCAAACACCAACAGCGAAGCTAGATGAGCCAACGTAGTGCTCGACACATTCGATTTGAGCCAGCGCAGGTCCGAACCCATGCGCAAAGACTACAACTTTCGGTCTAGTCCGTCGAGACTAGGCCGAAGGGGTGGCACCTAATCCCAATGCCCGATTGCCATGACTTTGCCGGCGAATAAAATCATGTGTCAGGAGCGCTCTTCAGAAAGGTATATCCAAGAGACGCTGCGGAAAAACCATTCGCAGATTTCTCGCAGTATGTGGAATTCAAGTTGAAGCAGCAACTTCAACCGATTTGATTTGCGTCAGTAGCAATGGGTTGGGTGGAAGCGATGACACTGATTGAAACGCGAAACGATACGCTCGCAGGCAGGCAATACATTGTATTGAACGATACCCGCCACGAACGGCCGATAAGCCTTGTGGACCGACCGGACGCAAGGGTCGGCGGATCTCGACGACGCAGCCTGGAATCCATCACCGGCATGCTTGATCGTATGGGTTGCGGCTATCTCGTCCTGGACCGAGACAAGAAAGTAATAGAATGGAACGCTGCCGCTCGGGACACCCTCGCACGCCAGGGCGAAGCAACTGATACAGCCGTCGAGCTTGCCGCCGGGTTGAGGCGGCTGGTCGCGAATGTTCCGGTCCACCTCCAGCCGGGCTCACTCTCATGGGTAGTGATCCACAGCAGAGGCGACAGGCCGGTGACCATGAACGAGACGGGCGTCGTTACACCGGACGGGACAACCGTCGTCGCATTGCTGGACCGGGATAACAAATCGGCGGCGAACCCTCGCACGTTGCAAAGGATGTTCGGTTTGACCAGCGCGGAAACGCAGTTGGCGCTACGCCTCGCCCATGGCGACGCGCCCCTGGAGATCGCCCGCAGTTGGCATCTCAGTCGCACGACTATCCGCTCTCAGCTTGCCTCACTGTTCGCCAAGACCGACACGAGGCGTCAGGCGGAACTAGTGGCTCTTTTGGGGCGCATTTCGGTTTTGCCATGAGAAATCGACTGCTGTCTGCATCCGCTTTGATTCAGACAGCGGCGGCCCGCATTGAGCGCGCTGTCGCGTAGATCACAAGGCCGGCGGCGCCATTTCCGATCGTTCAAGGCGCTGCCGAGATAGCGCAGAACGCGGAACCTGGAAACGGGAGTGACTTGCCATGGCCGAAGCAGATTCGAAGGTCAACAAGCTGGCGGATATCGTTCACGCGCTGCAGGATGGTGCTGCGTCGAACCTTACGCACACGGGGCCGATCATCGTCACGGGCGCCGCTGGGTTCATCGGATTTCATGTTGCGTCACGCCTTTTGCGGCTCGGCGCCGAAGTCATCGGCGTCGACAACTTCACGCCTTACTACGACCTGAAGCTGAAGGAGGCGCGATTTACACGGCTCTGCGCCGAGCCGAGGTTCACGCCGATGCGATTCGACCTGGCGGACCGGTCGCTGGTGAAAGCGCTGTTCTGCGAATTCCAGCCATCGCACTTCGTGCATCTGGCCGCCCAGGCCGGGGTGCGTCATTCGCTCGTCGACCCGCATGCCTATGTGGAGTCAAACATAGTCGCATTTCTCAACGTTCTGGAGGGCTGCCGACACGCGGGCGTCAGCCATCTCGTTTATGCCTCGTCGAGCTCCGTATACGGCGCCAATCGACGCATACCCTTTTCTGAGCATCATGGTGCCAATCATCCGGTGAGCTTCTACGCCGCCACCAAGGCCGCCAACGAATGCATGGCGCATTCCTACAGCCATCTGTTCGGCTTGCCCGTAACCGGACTGCGCTTCTTCACCGTCTATGGTCCCTGGGGCAGGCCCGACATGGCAGTCTATACTTTCACCCATGCCATCGCCGAGGGCCGAACGATCGAAATCGCCAATGCCGGGCGCGTATGGCGGGATTTCACCTATATCGACGACATCGTAGAGGGGGTTGTTCGCGTGCTCGCCAAACCACCGTGTCAGGATCCCGGTTGGGACGGTCGCGCTGCCGATCCTGCCACCAGTTCGGCGCGATATAGGCTCTACAATATCGGCAATGATCGGCCGGAAGAAATCAACCATCTGATCGCGCTCATCGAGACGGCCCTTGGTCGCCGCGCCGTTCGCGTCAACGTACCTTTACCGCCAGGTGACGTCCTGGAAACCCGCGCCGATGTCAGGGACCTGCGCCGCGCCGTTGGCTTCGCACCGGCGACAACACTGGAGGACGGCGTGCAACGTTTCGTGGAATGGTATCGGGAATTCCATGCACGCCCTGTCGGACAGGTGCGACCAGCTGGCCTTCCGGCAACGGCATAGTGAGCACAACGCCGCCTTTTCCCAGGTGTGGCAGGGTCGCGGCTCGCCTTCAATCTGTCTTCGGATACGCCGGCACTGGAAGGGACGTGCCCGACCCCCAGAAGGCGCCGCGCATAGCGGGTGAGCGGCTTCTCGAACAGACGGTGGGTGATAAATGCCACGCCCAGGGTTATCGCCAAGGCCGAACCGATGAAAGCCCACGGGCCGAGCACAAAGATCAAGCCTGTACGCCAGAAAATTATGCGCATGGCGAATGGATGCATGAGGTAAAGAGCGTATGACGCATCGCCAACGCCAGCGGCCCACTTCGCCGCCAGGCTGTCATGCCTCAGTTTACCCGGCGGTGCCAAGGCAGCACTCCAAACTATTAGAGACGCCGGAATGCCATACACGACGGGGCGACCAAGGCCGGCCGAGATATCGGGAAACGCCGCCGCAAGCATCAGGGCACCCAGTCCCGTTGCGGCGACACAGGCCCTGATTGGGCCGGAAGGCCGCAGGCCCGAGGCGCAAATGACCCCGATCATCGCGCCGAAAGCAAATTCGAGGATGATCGGATTGGTCCAGAAACCCCAGGGCTCTGGCAAAGGAGCCGCAAGAGCGCCCGAGAGCACCATCCCAACCAGGATCGTGAGCAGGACCGTAACTGCCCACCGCATGGGCAGCACGATCGTCGCCGTGAACAACACGTAAAACAGCATCTCATAATTGAGCGTCCAACCCAACTCGTAGACCGGCTGAACGACGCCGTCAGGGCGACTGGCCGGAACGAATAAATAGGATTCGACTACAAACCTGAAATCGACGTAGCTCTGGTTGAGAAAATTTGGGGCGGCCACCGCTACCGCAATGTAGAGCGAGGTGAGCGCCCAATATAGCGGGACAATTCGCGCGATCCGGCGGGAAATGAAGAGACGCGCGCCCCCGGGCTTTGCGAACAGCTGTCGCGACGTATGCACCATGATAAGGCCGGAAATCACGAAGAAAATATCGACTCCAGCGCTCCATGGTATCGGATTCCAGCTCTGAAAGGTGCGGCCGGCCTGTAATTCCAGGGTGGCCGCATCATGCTGGGCGTGTCGCAGCGCGACCGAACTAGCCGCGAGGGCGCGCAGGACCTGAACTTGGGTGAGGGTTTCGCGTTGGCTGCGCTCGACAGGCGTCGATCTCTCCGAGCGACGGCGCACTGCAGGCGCCGAGGCGCTCGCCATTCGGGCTTGTTCCATGGATGCTCCGCAGATTGTGAGCACACCCTGGGGCGCCTCCGAAACTGATGCATCCTTCAAATGACGGACACAGCCCGCGAAGTATCGGCTGCCCGCGCGGGTGTCCGGAACAGAGATACGCCGAAGCGTCTGTGCAGCCCTATGGCCTTTGTGCGATCCGGGCTTCGTGACTTCCTGCCCGAACGACGGCAATCACCGTAGCCAAAACAGTGCTCTCATTTGCTCGCCCTCAAGAACCAATGCCATTGACGGGCATCGACCGCGCTCGGCCTGATCGACAGCAAGGCAAAAACCAAGCCTGGCATGATTTTCAGTCGCTTGCGGATATAGACGGCCATGGCAATGCTCCAGATGCTCAGTGCAAGTGCGACACCCACCGCAGCGCCAAGCAGGCCGTACACCGCAACTCCGGCTGCACAGGCAATGATATTGGCCACAGCACCCGCTATCATCGTCGTTGCCGCAGCCCATTCATTTCCAGTCATGGTCAGGAGATTCTGTTGGGGCCCGCACAGCGCGACAAAGACATATCCCAAAATCAGAACCCGTGCGATCGGCGCTCCCGCGCTATAACCCTCACCGAAATAGCTCAAGAACGGCTCGACGATCACCATCATCGGGACGGCCACCAGGATGGCACCGCCAGCAGAAAGCAGGGTTGCGCGCGCGAACAGCTGTTGTAGGCCTCTGCGATCGCCTCTGACGTAGAGATCGGCTGCTGTTGGCGAAAACATGGTTGCCACGGCGATACGGGACAGGCCCACGAGCATCGCGACATTCAAGGCCAGCGCGAAAATACCCGCTTCAGCAATATGGCTTGTCCAGCCCAAAACCAGGACTCCTGCCCGACTGACGAAAACATCGAGCCCGGTGATGAGCATGAGCGGGGGGACGGCAAGCCACCATTCCCTCGAGGCATAACTTGGCTTGGCGTGTCCCAGGTCGGGTGGTTCAAACCTCCTCGCGATGATGAACACCAGGGCCGCTGTGAAAGCGGAACTCACAAGCACCGCCAGCGTCACCGAGGGCGCATCCACTGTTCGAAATCCCGACAATGCCAGGAGGGCTACCAACACGAGCAGGAGCCCGTCTCGCATGATGCGCTCCGGCAACAACGCCGAGACAACGCCGCCGAAAGCACGCACAAGCGTGGCTCCGAGAGCATAGGCGGTAACCAAGGGCACAGCCATCATGCCGAGCACGATGCTTGTCTCAAGCCCTCTTTCCGTTGGATCTGAAAGGAACAGGACTGACGCAGCGCCGATCATCCCGAACAAGGTTGCCGCTATCAGCGATCTCTGCAGCGCAAATCTTATCACCCCGCGGGCCAGATCAAGCCTGCCACTGGCCCTATAGGCCGGGAGGAAACGCAACAATGATACATTAAAGCCAAGCGTTGCCAGATAGGCGAGCACTGACGTCCAAGCCTGAACGTAGGAATAGATGCCGTAGTTGTGAGGTCCGATAAGGCGTGCAATTGCCAACTGGGCAAGACTGGTCAAACCAGCGCCACCAATATAGATCAACAAGGCGAAGATGCTTGCCCAAGCGAGCCGCGATCCCATGTCCTTGTTGCGCGGCGGTGTGGTTGCTGAACCAGTTGTTACGTCTGCGCGATGAGATGGCAACTCAATTTGCTTTTCGCCGACCGCCCTATCGAAGCGCGACAATGCAGAAAGTATTTGTCTCTCAATCCGACAAATACTTTTAAAGGTCGATGGACCATCGGTGTATTCGACGGAGATGATTTCCCGGCCAGATGTTGTCAGGAGGTCATGCATCGCTTCAAAAACGGCGAACGAGCGCATGTTCATGTTCAAGTCGGCCTCGAAAATCCGTTCCGCCGGCGGCTCAAGCTCCATCCGCCTACGAAGGCGACTTTCCACGACCGCAGCTGGCACCAAGAGCCTGACGGTGAGATCGGCCGCCGGTGCGAGGCTGAGCGCCTTTTCCAGCGTTCTGGGGTTGGTGCTCCCATTGAACATCGCAAGCGAACCAATCGCTTGAACATATCCTTGATCGAAAATCGTAATTTCGGGCGATTGCTCCGCAGACTTCCAGCAACGCGAAAGGTGCAGGATGTATCGCCAGATTCGCGCGCGCCATATTCGGTTTTTTGGCGGTATCATCCTCACCATTGCAAAGGAATTGGAAATATCATCGGCTCGCCCTGCCGAAAAAAGCAATATTCTGGCTGTTGAAAATATCGCCGATACGATCCGTGATATGAACAGAAAGATTCCGAGATCATATTTGGCGGCCCTGGTGCTTGGCTTGTAGCTGAGGGCGACCTTGGCGTGATAGCCTTTCCCGCGCAGCTGCTGCGCAAGCGCATGTGCGAAGGTTGTTTTGCCGGATCCTGGAGGTCCGAAAAATTCAATGATCATCGTGTAGCTGGCTCGATTTAGGGACGCGATCGCTCCCTGGAGATTCTGTTGAAGATCGCAGACGCATCTTCAAACCCTCTCCAACAGAAGATCGGCGTTGTCTCCGAGCCTGGAGCCGGCTAGCCTCTTCAGGTTCACCCGGGTGAGCACACTCCCTACTGGAACGGTGGCGGATCCGCCGGCCCCTATTGCATCCAGAGCACCACGGGCAATGCTGCGCCTCGTCCTTGCCCAGCGAACGGCAAAAAGCACCGAATCGGCCCAGCGCTTAAGCAGCCTGGTTTCAGGCCCCCCGAGGCCCAGGGGACCGTTCATGATGACCACGTCGTAGGCCGAACGCAGCTCCTCGGTGAACTGGCATTTGTCGACGGTGGACAGAAGCGTCAGGAGATCATCGGAAGGTGCTGGAGCGGCCATGAGGTCGATACCGATTTCCGGCATCCTCGTGATTGCATCCTTCAGCACGCAACGTTCATTCACATAGTCGCCGAAGGAGTTCCGGGCCTTGTCGGTGCTGAATTCACCACGAAACCCGTTCGTGAGCCGTACATCCTTGCGATCGAGATCGAGGAAAAGCACTCTTCCTCCCAGCCGCGTTGCCGCCAGCGCCAGGCTCCATGCCAACTCGGTCTTCGCATCGTCCTGGATGCTGGACGTCACGAGAATGATATGCGGCGGCTGCCCCTTCCCCTGAGTTGGCGCCGCAGTGACGAGCAGCGAAGTCACGGCGCGGCTGAACGGCAAGTTCTGCTGGCTCAGAACCAGATGCCGTAGCTTTCTGGCGTTAAGTCCCGCAACCCTGGGAAGCAGTCCTACGCACGGGACCCCAAGCTCGGCCTCGGCTTCGGCTTCACTGCGCAAGGTTTGGTTGAAACCGTTGCGGACTAGGACAATGACCGCCCCCATGAGACCAAAGACGACCATGCCGGGGGGAATCAGGAAAATTGGCGACAATGTCATGGGGGTCGACGGCGGCCAGGCGGTCGAAAGGACCGCTACGCCTGGGGAAGGAGCGGCGATGCGACGTGTCAAGTCCTGCTGCCGGCTCAGGAGTTCGTTGTAATGCTGCGTCACGATGGCTACCCGAGGCTCAAGGGAACGCAGCCCCGAAAGTTGGCTCGCCGTGTCGGCCACGGCCGCGTCGAGCATCGCTTTGCGACTTTCAAGAGCCGTAGCCTGGGACCGGTAAACATTTGCCTCGGCAGCGATTCGGGCAACGCTTTGCTCCATTTCGCGGGCGATCGCGTTGCGCAGATCGCCGTCGGCGGCGGCACCCGACTGGCGTGTCACCAGGTCCGTCAACACGGGCGACCCGATTTCTTCAGCGATGGCCGTGACCGGGGCGCCCGCCTTGCGCAGGTCCTCAATACGGCGAAGGCGCGCTTCCGACGCGGAAAGACTGGCTTTCGATAGGAATATCTGCCGGCCGAGTTCCGCTGTCTCACTGGCTGCGTTGTTGGCCGCAGTCTGATCGACGGCGCCATGCGTGAGCCGGTATGTCTCCAGCCGATCTGTCGCTTCGACAAGATCCCTTTGTACTTGCGGAAGGCTGGCGACTATCGAATCCAGATGAACCTGATCCGATGCTCGGCTTTTTTGTACCAGATCTTGAATGTAGACTTGGGCGAACGTGTTCGCGACAAGTGCCGCACGCGCCGGACTTGGATCGGTGAACCCGATGGTGATGACGCGCGATCGCAGCTCTTGTCCGACCCTCATTCCCTTGCGTAGCGCCTTCAGCTCGGGCGCGTCCGCTGCGTCCGGATTTTCCGCCACTGTCTTATCCTGTCTCCAGGCCCTGTTCAGGAGGTCGATGAGGAACGAGCCAGCCGCGGGCGGGACGGCATTGACGACGCTCTTTCCGTTACCGTCGACTGGTTGGGCTTTGCGCAGTGCTGCCAGGACCCGACGCAGGTGGCCTTGCGAGGAGAGCATCGTCAGATGATCATCGATGTTCGATTCCAGCGAGTCCTGGGCGGATGCCACGCCACCCGAAGCACTGCTGCTCGGGGCGTCGATAATGACCTGCGTCGTTGCCTCGAACAGCACCGGGCGGGTGAAGCCTGCCAGTCCGGCCAGGATGCCGCCCAGAAGGGCCATGGCAAGCAAGAACCATTTTCGCGTCGTCAGGATGATGACGAGCTGGTGGAAGGGTGACGATTGCGTTGGCTCGCGTGGCGGCCGCATCAAGCGCAGATTGGTTTCAAGTGTCCCAGCTTCCATCTGCTTGGCGCGCGGACGCCGGGCGCGGTTGGCTATGGAACCTTCCATCTCAATCCCCTGTCAGTTCGATATGGTAAGAAGGGTGCGTGGCGACCGTCGATGGCCGCATGGCTTCGTTGCGCCACGCCTGAAACATGAGCACCGGCCACAGGTCGCGGAAATTATCTTGGCTTCCATGCAGATGATTGCGCCAGCATGCGTCGACCTTCTCACGGTCGATGACCCCGTCCCCGGAGCGGCCGATCGTGGCAATGATATCGGTTGCCCAGCCGCGCAAGGGCCCTTTCAACCAAGTCCCGACCGGAACGTCGAAACCTTGCTTGGGCCGGTCGACCAGTCGGCGTGGTACATAACGATCAAGCAGTCGGCGAAGCAACCATTTGCCCTTCCCGTTTCGGACTTTGGCACGGGCTGGCAAGCGCCAGGCGAATTCAACGACGCGATGGTCCAGGATCGGGCATCGCCCCTCGAGGCTGTTGGCCATAGTGGCTCGATCGAGCTTCACCAAAATGTCGCCCGGTAGGTAGCCTGTCATGTCGGCGAATAGGAGCCGCGAGAGCAGGCCGTCGAGCTTTGTCGTGTCGGTAGGTGCTGTCGACGGCTTGCGATGAACAAGGTCGTTGGCTGAAGATTTGGTCAGTTGCAGAAGGAGTTCGTCCTCATCTCGCGCCGCGAGCAGGCGGGCAAGGCGAGCCAGGCGGTCACCGCGCAAGCCATGCCGCATATTCGATGAAAGCGGCAGATTGCCGAAGATATCTTTCTGAGAGGCTTGGGCCAGCAACCCAGCCCCCGATGCCAACAGCCGGCGAAATGACAATGGCAGCTCATGCTGCTTTGTGAGGCGGGCTGCCAGGAAGTGTCGAGAATAGCCTGCGAAGCACTCGTCGCCACCATCGCCTGAAAGCGCCACGGTTACATGTTGCCGCGCGAGCCGCGACACCAGCAGCGTCGGTATCTGCGATTCATCGGCAAACGGCTCGTCCCAAATCCGGGGCAGCTCCGGAATGACCTCAAGCGCGGCGGCCGGCGAGAGATGAAGTTCCGTATGATCGGTGCCCAGATGCCGAGCCACCGCGGCCGCATGGGGAGCTTCATCAAACCCACCTTCGCCGAACGCTATGGTGAACGTACGAACGGGGTTTCGGGACTGTGCCTGCATCAGCGCGACGACAGTCGAGCTGTCGATTCCGCCCGACAGAAAGGCGCCCAGCGGCACATCTGCAATCATTCGTTCCTTGACGGCCAGGCGGAGCAGGCTGTCGAGCTCGGTTGCGAGGTCCTCGTCGCTGGCAGCTATCGGATCGCGCTGTCCCTTGCAGGCGACATCGGCCAGCGACCACCAAGGGTGAATGCGATGCGCAAGCGAACCGGTGCCTCGGGCGTTGGCGAATTGGGCCGCAGTGACCGACAGGACTGATCCAGGTGGCAGCTTGAACACGCCCTGCCAAATGCAACGGTCATCCGGCACCCAGCCTTTGGAAACCATTGTCGTCGCCGCATCGACATCGAGTTCCGGGGTGAAGCCTGGGAAGCAAGTGATCGCCTTCAACTCCGAGGCGAAGACGAGCGCATCACGTGTCAAGGCGACATAGAGTGGCTTCTTCCCCATTCGGTCGCGGGCAAGCTGAAGCGTTCGGTTCTTCAGGTCCCACAGCCCAAAAGCAAACATGCCAGCGAAGCGCGCGAGGGCTGAATCAAGGCCCCAGCTTTCGATTGCGCACAGCATGACCTCCGTGTCGCTGGCGCCGCGGAAATGATGGCCCGCCCCTTCCAGTTCACGGCGCAGATCGCGAAAATTGTATATCTCGCCATTGAAGGTGATGACATACCGACCGCTCGCGGAGAGCATTGGCTGGCGACCCGCTTCGGACAGGTCGACGATGGCCAGTCGCCGGTGGCCGAAGGCTACTCCCCCTTCACGGCTCACCCAGAAGGCCTCACCGTCAGGTCCGCGATGACGAAGCGCCGTCGCCATCGGTCCGATGGCCCTGAGCGCACTTGCGTTGGCTGCATCGGGCGCCAACAAAATTCCGGCGATCCCACACATTCTAGCATCTCCTCTGGCGAACAATCGCGGGGATCGCTTCCGGCGTCCCAGCGGCAAGGCAGAGGGTCAGACAGAACCACACGATCGGATGGCGGATGACCAAATGCGGAGCACTGAAAACGGCGATCGATGCCACGAGCGCCACCAGAGTGTCCAGCTTCGCCCGCCAGGCGGACAACGCAGCCGAGCCGAAGATCCACATCAGGGCTAGAACCGAAATCAGGCCGCCCTGAGTGTAGAGATCCAGGATGGTGCTGTGCGCCTCGAAGGGCCGCGGCAAAAACTGTTGATTGACCACGGGCGGACTATCTAGGTGCGGGCCCGGACCCAGTCCAAGCGATCCCGATCGTGCCCCCTTCTCCAAGGCTGCATTCCAGAGGTAGAGGCGAAGCGCCGCGGTTTGGGCAGTCGCTTCCCCGCCCTTGTCTTTGGTCAGGCTCTTGGCGAAGTCTTCGGCGCTGGAGGCCTCGCTGAGGGCATAGGGCGCTATAGACAGGGCCAGCGGCAGGAAGCCAACGGCCATCAGGACGGCAAGCTGCCTTGAAAGGCTCGCCTTATTGCCGTCGCTCGTCAGCCAGGCCCGGACCCGCAGCCCGAGAAGGATCAGACAAGCCAGGACCGTGGTATAAAGGTAGGTATCGCTTTTTGTCAGCCTTCCGACGTAAACGGTGAATATGAGGCTGCATAGGGCAAGGCATCTTCCCCATTTATTGCTGGTGGTTGTGGCAAGATGCAAGGCCAGTGGACCGAGTAGGGCGCAGTAGAGCGCAAGCTGGTTCGGATTGTCGGACCATCCGCAGAAGCGGTCCCAGTACCAAGGCTCGACCCCAGCCTGATGGAGCCAGCCGAAGCCAAGCCCTACCTGAATGATGAAGCCCGCATTCGCGATAGCAACCATCCACCAGGCGATACGACGCAAACGGAAAGACGCGTTGGGCTCCGCAGCGGCCAGACAGGTGACGCACGCCAACAGCACATAGGCCAGCGTGTCGTGCAACAACGGATCCAGGAACAACGTGGTTGTCAGAAAACCGATGATGTAACCCACGCCCATGGCAAGCGCCAGGATCAGCCAGAAAAGCCCAAGCTTGGCCAGGGCCGGCGTAACCTCCAGTTGGCCGCCAGCAAGGATTCGCGTCATCGACAGCATTATCCAGAGCGTGAGGCATAGTTCGCTGTAGCCGAAGGGCAGCCCTGGGATGCTGAGTTGCGCCGCGTAGGACATCGCGACGCCGAAGGCCAGAAGCGCATCACGCATCATTGCCGCGCCTCGCCCAGTCGATGGGGGCTCGGCACCGCCTCTTCCCTCGGATTCGCCTGCGCAGCTTGAACAAGCCTGCTGCGATATCTGCCACCCAGGATTGTCTTGTACAGGTCGCAATACTGGTCGATGACCCACGACAACGAGAACCGCTCCCGCACGAATCCGACGGAACGGCTGCCCATGGTCTTGCCACGGGCGGGGTCGGAAAGAAGATCGACTATCCGGGAGGCCAAGCCATCCGCATCGCGCGGCGCCACGAGATAGCCGTTCCAGCCATCCTCAACCACATCGTTGCAGCCCGGCATATTCGAGGCGACGATCGGTAATCCGGACAATCCCGCCTCCAGCAGGACACGCGGAATTCCCTCGCGATATTGCGTCGGAAATGCAAACAGATCCGCCATCCCAAGGAGGGCTGGAATGTCGCGCCTTGGCCCCAATGCGACAACGTGGGGAACATGGCGCTCGATATCGGCTCTGCTGACGGCAAACGGACCTTCGGAGTCTTGCGGGCCGACAAGTACGAAACGCGCGTTGGGCCTCTCGCGGATAACGCGAGGAACCGCCTCGATGAGGGTTGGAATCCCCTTCTGCCGCGTGAGCCGGCCGACAAATATTATGACCTGGGCTGATTGTAGGCCAAGTTCCTCACGCATCGTGGCAGCCGAAGGACCACGATACCTTGCCATCGAGAATGCATCGGGGTCGATGCCAGAACTCCGGATCAGTCGCCCTTTGCCGCGAGCCACCAGCCGGTAGCGCTCGAAGAAGGCCTGATCATCACTATTCTGGAAGACGGTCATGGCTGTCCAACGAGACGCCACCCCCTGAAGGCCGCAAAAGAAAGGACGCAATGCCAGGGCCCGCGGCTCCCGCGACGAGAATGTCCAACCAAGCCCGTTGATGGTGCGAACGACGGGAACGTGCCCGCGCACCGCCAGTGGAGTTAGGATATTGGGCTTGGTGTCGAAACTTTGAATGATGTCCGGACGCAGTTCGGACATCAGTTCACGGATCGCGCTGACAGCACCCCATTCTGCACCGCCGCTGCCAAAGCGGTCGAACCCAAATCGGCGATGGGCAATGCCATGGGGTGAGAAGGCGGCTCCGAGATCACTCGAAACGGCAGTGACTTGAAAACCCCTTTCGCGAAGCGCCAAAAGAAACGGGATTCTTAGTCTATGATCCTCGCCTCCAACGCAAACCAGATGCGGACTCATCCTGTCGCTCCTGGATGCGATACCAATCGCGTAAAACAGCTGACCCTATCCGCGGTTTCCATGGCCGGTTTCATCGCCCCTGAACACACAACAGCCAGTCCCACGCTAGGAGCAGGCTTTCGTGCTGTCCTCGTCTGTTTGCATGAAGCAAGCTGATCAACGATGCGGCAATGCAGCCACAATCGCTGTCACCTCGGTCAGTGAGTTGGATTCATCCGGTCTGACGGTGCAAGGACGGCACCTTCGCGTACGACACGGCGGGCCGGATATAAAAAAGGGCTGTGTTCGAAAGGTCCGCGCGCCGCGTTCAAAGCAACTTCCGCCCGCCTTCTCACGCCGGATCAACATCGCACCCCAGATGGTGTGATGACTCGCACCGCCAGTTCTCCCGACCGCTTCGTCTGGAACAGGCTTTCACCCGGTCTCTGGATATGGTCGGACCACCAGCCGCCTCTTCCCGCGGATGGGCGACCGCGTTGCCATGCTCGCCGTCATTCGGACCGGCACGCCCGCCTTTCCGTTGAACCCGGTGGGATCCAGTTCAGTGCCTCTCCGCAATTGCCAGCGGCGCGCGTCTCGCATGACCTTTTGGAGTACTGCCTTGCTCATTTTGGCGCCGAGGCTTTTCACGAGGAGCATTGAGCGGCTGCAATGGGAGGGCTTCGTCAGGACGCGATTCCTTTGCGGTCTGAGCTCGAAGAAATCCTGCGGAAGCGCGCATTTGGCGGTGGCTCAACCGAACGTTCATTGGCCGATTGCCGCCACTGCAAACGCACAAGGCGCTCCGGCAGACTTCGCTGCAATGCTTTCGTTGCAGGCTTGAGCACCCCATACTTGGATCATCTACATACCTCTGAGGCAAGCGTAGCATCGAGGCTGTTGTGTTTTTCGGACGCTGATCAAAGATTCTATCAAGGGGCGCCGGTATTTGATTTGTCGCTAATGGATCCTTTCCCTAGGCAGGTGTGGGGCGCCTACCGAATCGGACGAAGGGTATGTCAATGACAACACTCCATTACGCCTCGGGCGGGTCGGCCTCCGAGGTCGCGAAAGCCGGATTCAATCTTGTTGATGTATCTTCCTTGGACCAGCTCAACGCCTTGCCGGCCGGCCAGAAAGGCCTGGTGTGGCTCAATGAAGCCGATGGTGCAACCTCCTCCTTTATCCAGAAGGTCACGCCCTTCATCGGCAATCCGAAAGTGTTTGGCTTCTTCCTGGTCGATGAGCCGGACCCGACCGGCAAATGGGGAACTTATGCCACCGCCGCTGATCTGAAGGCGGAGTCAGACTGGATCCACAGCCACCTGCCCGGCGCCAAGACCTTCATAACCATGATGAACATGGGGTCTTCCGCTAACCCCGACTTTTCAAACACATTCAATCCTGACAACACGCATATCGACTATTACGGCTTGGATCCCTACCCGGTACGGACCGGAACAAGCACGATTGATTACAACATGATCGACAGGACTGTGGCGGCGGCCGTCGCCTCGGGCATCCCGCTCAGTCAGGTCGTTCCCGTGTATCAGACCTTCGGCGGCGGCGACTGGACGACCGACACGGGCGGTCGCTATGTCCTGCCCAGCGTTGCTCAGGAAAAGACCATGTTGGACCACTGGGCCAAGGTAGCGCCTTCGCCGGCCTTCGACTATGCCTATGCTTGGGGTTCTCAACAGGGCGACACGGCGCTTGAGAGCTCGGCGACGCTGCAGGCTCTGTTCCTTCACCACAACCAGAGCACCGCAAGCGGTCCTTCGGCCAGCGAACCGACGCCGCCGCCTACCAGCACAGTGCCTCCGCCCACAAGTGTCCCTCCGACCAGCACCGGCGATCACATTTTCTACGGCACGGGTAGCGCGGATGTGCTTCGCGGCACCGCTGGCGCGGACACGATGATGGGCCGCGGCTACAACGACACCTACTATGTCAACAACGCCGGCGACAAGGTGGTGGAACTGCGGCACAGCGGCAACGATAGCGTGCTGGCATCGGTCAGCTACGCGCTGTCGGCCGGCTCGCAGGTCGAGCATCTTGCGACCACCAGCAAATTGGGAACTGCCGCCATCAAGCTCACGGGAAACGAATTCGCCCAAACCATTGATGGCAATTCCGGGAGCAACACTATCAACGGCGGTGGCGGGAGAGACGTTCTGACGGGACATGGCGGCAACGACGTCTTTGTCTTCGATTCGGCTCTCAAGGTCGGCAATATCGACAAGGTCACCGATTTCAAAGTGGGCCACGACAAGATCCAACTCGACCACACCGTGTTTGCCGGCCTGCATACAGGCGCCCTTCCCCCTTCGGCGTTTTACGCCGGCAGGGCCGCGCACGACAGCGGCGATCACATCGTCTATAACAGCACGACCGGCGCGCTTTCCTTTGACAGCGACGGCTCGGGCGGCGCACATCAGATCCAATTTGCCACTCTATCGCCACACTTGGCTCTGACGGCGTCCTCGTTCATCGTGACGTGACCGCGGGAACGTCAGCCTGAGCAAGATGGTCTGACGTTCTTGAATATGGCTGACGGAACCAAGAAGCCCCGCCGAGCTTGTACTTGGTATGAGCGCGCGCGGCATCGAATTCCTGCAGAAATGGGTAGAGGATAAGATCCCACTCTACACCAAGGCCGATCCGGCTCTTGCGGCGAAACTTGCGGACCAAGCAACGGCGGATGCCATCAGAGCGGGAATCCGCCCAGAGGAAATCTCTGAGGAAGTCGGAAGCATGTTGACGACCATGCTCGAAGTGCTCGATCAGCACGATTCGACATGATTGCGCGCTTGGCGGCAGATGCTGCCCGGCTTGGCGCCAAATGCATAAATGTGTCATGGATCATAGGTCATGGGCCAGCCTAGGCAGCATGACCAACATGCTCTCCCAGAACGCGCGCGACGACCCCGTCCACGTCGTGAGGTTCAGCACCATTGACTTGTATCAACGGCCATCGGTCCTGGCGCAGGCACTCGCCGACCTCTCTTGAGATTTCGGCCTGCCTTAATCCTTTGTCCACGCCAAGTTCGAACAGCATAACCTCGAGGAGCGGTTGCTGCGCATGCCTATCCACAAGACGGCGGCGTAACGTTTCCTGCGGCGCGTCAAGTTGCACAACGAGATCCGGCCGCGGCAGGAACGCCAGGCACTTGCGGACCGCGTCGAGGCTTGGGGTTCTAGCCAGCACACCCAGCGCACACAAAGCCTGAATCATGCCCTCTTCGAAGATGAAGCATCCGGGCGACTCCCGCGCTTGGAGCCAGGACTGGCACAGTTGGGCGATGTCGACCTTCATGCGCCATGACCACACGCGGCTTCGAAGAGGGATCGATGCCAGAAGCCGGGCCGCGACACTGTCCTTTGGCAAGGTCGACAGCAAGATAGGACCGGATGTGGCAATCTTCTTGCCAATTCGCCCTATGCCGTGGCGGATTTCCGGAGCGTCATCCTGAGCCGATCCATGTTCAATCAGGCGATACCCATTTACTGTCTTCACATTGATGCCGTGTCTCGCCAGCCCTTGGCAGAGGCCGCGAAGCAGCGTGGTTTTACCCGCGCCAGGCGGCCCAAACAACTCGATGATCATATGCTCAAGCGTCTCCGAAACGAGCAGTCATTCCCCTACGGATCAAGCTTAGCCGGATTTCCGATCACACCAACGTTCATTTGAATGATTGTTCCAGTCAGTGAATCTGGGCACCGAGCCCGGATTCTAGCGGAGATGCCGATCGCTCCGTTTGCCTGGGCAAGCCGTCTTGCGCTCGACGGAGCTTGCAAGGAAAAACGACCGGTGCTGGACACAGATGGCAAAACTTCTGAAGGACGCTCGGGAAGCGCTGGCTAGGCAAGATCGAGGCATCATCCGAATGATTGATGAAAAGATCTCCGCGGCGAGCGATGTTCGACCGTCAGCTTGGCGGGGCCCTGAATGTCCTCAGTGTGTTTGCATTCGGAAGTGGCAAATCAAAACCTACAGGTGGATCTGCGACCCACCCGAAAGTGGTCAGTCGTTCCCGAATATGATCTTGACCAAGGGGGGCCAGTCTGGCGCCGTTACCGACAGATGGGTGCCAAATTTGCGGACACTCCAATCTTCGACCACCTTGGAGATGTCGCCAGGCGGTATCCTGACAAGCTCGCAATCAGCGACGGCGCGAACCGCCTGACTTTTTCTGAGCTTTTCCGGGCGGTCGAGACGCTGGCAACTCATATCGCTGCCGTCGTCCCCGAAGGGCAGGCCATCGGCATCCTGCAAGCAAACTCCGCTTGGTATCCTGTGGCGATGTTGGCGACCATGGCGGCGGGACGGCCTTCGGTTCCGCTCAACACAAGAGATCCCGCCTCTCGCATTTTCGATATAGTCAGTGCCGCGGGGCTCGGCGCGATTATAGGCGCCGAAAATGTTCGCCCGGTCGAATTGGCCCAGGAGATCGTCTGGATCGATATTGCCGCCGCCGTGGCGCCCAACGATCAACACCCAGAACAGCAGCATAAGCCCCCTATCGTTTCGGTCGATGCGCCTGCATTGGTGCTTTACACTTCAGGTAGCACCGGGCGCCCCAAGGGAATCGTCAACAGCCAACGCAGCCTGCTATGGCGGGTCCGGCAATATGTCGATGCGTGCCATATCAGTGCGGATGACGTTTTCCTGCCGCTGACCGGGCCAGCCACGATCGCCGGTTGCCGGGAAATCTTTGCGGCGCTGCTGACGGGCGCCACATTGCATCTTCTCGAGGTGGAGGCTGTTGGCCTGCGCGCTACGCGCGCTCGATTGCAGTCCGAAGGTGTGACGATCGCCTATCTTGTGCCGGCACTGCTTCGAGCCCTCCTGGCTGAGGCGCCCGCCGACGCTTCCTGGCCGCTCAGAGTGGCCCGGATCGGTGGGGAGAAAGTGTCATGGACGGACATCGCTTTGCTGCGCAAAGCCGTTTCGGACCAGTGCCTGATCCAGATCGGCTACTCATCGACTGAAACCATCGGTTCGCAATGGTTCTTGCCGCCTGACTGGCCCGAGCAAGACGCGTCGGTTCCCGTCGGCAGGCTGCTCCCTGGTATGACATTCGCTATCGTCGACGAAGCGGAGCGCAATGTAGGGCCAGGCGAAAGTGGAGAGCTTCTGATCAAAAGCCGCTATGTCCTGCTTGGTCATTGGGAGAACGGTGTGGTCGTTCCCGCGCAGCCGGACCCCGACGATCCCGAGGCTCGGCTTTTTTCGACCGGGGACCTCGTTCGGCTCGACGATGATGGCATCTTGAGGATCGTCGGCCGCAAAGGGCGCCAGATCAAGATCAATGGTCGACGCATCGAGCCCGCCGAACTCGAACGGGTCTTGCGTTGCGCGCCTTCGGTGGCGGATGCCGTGGTGATGGTAACGGCCGCGCAGGAACTCATCGCCTTCGCGGTTCCCCAGCGCTTCGCAGGCGGCGCTTTTGCAGACGACCTTCGCCAGCTCCTCAGAATGACCTTGCCGGCACCATTGCGTCCCTTGCGATTGCACACCGTTGACGCAATCCCACGCCTGTCGGGAGGTAAGGTCGATTTGGCAACACTGGCCGAGATAGATCTTTCGCACGGAAGGAGGGCGCGAGCCGCCCGGTCGTCCACTCTCGATGCTCCGCCCGCCGGAGGAGCAAAGGACACGCGTCAAATAGTGCAGCACGCGTGGACGCAGGTTCTCAACACAGGCACTGCCACGGGAAACTGGGATGATGCTGGAGGAGATTCGCTGCAGCTGCTGCACTGCGTCATGGCGATCGAAAACGCCATCGGGCAAGAGCTGGGCCTCGAAGCATTCACCGTCGGCATGAGCTTGGACGAGATGGTTGAGGCGGTCGTCTCTGCACGGTCGGGCGAAGGGCGCGAAAAGAAGCACCACCCCCCGGTTCTTTTCCTGTTTCCAGGGTCCGTTGGCTATGGTCCGAGCCTCGCTGCGTTCGCAGCCGCCATGGGGAAAGTCGCCCGTGTAAACCCGATCCGATATCCGAGCCTTGCGGCGATACTGGACGGACACAACACCCTCAGCGCCATGGCTGGCGCCGCACTCGAGCAGATAAGCCGCATCCAACCTGCGGGTTCCGTGCGACTTCTCGGCCATTCTCTGGGTGGCGCGGTTGCATTCGAGGTTGCCGCACGGCTCATGAAGGCCGGGCGAACGGTGCGGTTCCTGGGCATCCTCGACACGAGCCTTCTGGACGAGCCGAGCAACCATTGGGAGACTCTTACCCGTACGTTCTATCGTATTCGCACCAACCGCATATCCGCGCACCGGATGGCTTGCAGAGCCCTTGCGAAGATCACCGTCGCCGTGGGCGGCGAAGCGCGTCTGGCCAGGATTCTGGACAGATTTGCCAATGGAGAGTTCAACCCGACGATCTTCAGGACCAAACTGGAACTGCAGGAGGTTTTAAGGGCGAAGTCATTCTTCCAGTGGCTTGAGGCACCGAAACCGGCTCTGCCCCTCTCCGGTACCTTGTTCCGATGTCGCAGGGAGGGAATGCCGCGGGCCTTGGGCTGGGACAGCGTCTTGGCACACCTGGACGTCATTTCGATCACGGGCAGCCACATCGACCTTGTCGTCGAACCAAACCTTGCCACCAACCGTCCGCTTATCGAGACGGCCATCGTGCAGACCTATTCCCCCGCCGAATCTCGCAAAAGGGAGGACTTGTCATCGACATAATTCCGGAATTCAGCAAGGACATGCTGACGCTCGATGCCCGCGCGGAGGTCGATCGCATCGTTGACACCTTGCGCACTCAGGTTCTCGGCACCCTGCATCGTCGCGGCGTGGTTGTCGGTCTTTCCGGCGGTATCGACAGCTCCGTCGTCGCGACCTTGTGCATGCGCGCGTTCGGGAAAGACAAGGTCCTGGGACTGTTCATGCCGGAGCGGGATTCTTCCGGCGACTCCCTGAGACTTGGCCGCCGCGTCGCGGCACAGCTTGGCATTGAAAGCGTCCTTGAGGACATAGCACCGGCACTGGAGGCCATTGGGGCCTACCGCCGGCAGATCGATGCGATCCAGACCGTCGTTCCCGACTATGGGGAAGGGTGGAAATGCAAGCTGGTGATCGCGTCGGTTCTGGAGAGCAGCGGGCTCAATATAACCCGCCTCACGGTCCAGGATCCGCAGGGTAAAGTAGATACCGTGCGTCTGCCGCCAGCTGCCTATCTGCAGATCGTTGCTGCGACAAACTACAAGCAGCGCCTGCGCAAGATGACGGAATACTATCACGCCGACCGCCTCAAATACGCGGTTGTCGGCACTCCAAATCGCCTCGAGTACGACCAGGGCTTTTTCGTCAAGCAGGGCGACGGAGCCGCCGACGTGATGCCGATCGTTCACCTTTACAAAACCCAGGTTTATCAACTCGCGGAATATCTCGAGGTGGATGATGAAATCCGGCAGCGGCCACCGACCACCGACACCTTTTCCATGACCCAAAGCCAGGAAGAATTCTATTTCGCGCTGCCCTATCACCTGATGGATCTATGCCTCTACGGCCTGAACCACGGGGTCGCCAGCAATGAGCTCGCGGCGGTTGCTGGCCTCACCGAGCCCCAGCTTCAGAAAGTGTTCAAGGACATCGAAGCGAAACGAAGGGCGGCCCACTATCTTCACGCGCGGCCTTTGCTGTCCGCCGAAGGCGGAGATTGACCGAGCATGTGCGGCATCGCTGGAATCGTGGCGCTGAATGCCACAGCGGCTTCTCCTTCGCGGCAGGCGCTGATGCAGATGATGGGCGCGCTGGCGCATCGCGGTCCCGACGGGCGCGGTCTCTACCGGGACAGACGCGCGGGGCTGGCGCATGTGCGCCTGTCCATCGTCGATCTTTCTAGTGGCCAGCAGCCGATGGCGGATACAGGCGATACGACGTGGATCGTGTTCAACGGCGAGATATTCAACTACGTCGAATTGCGTGAAAAACTCACGGCACTCGGCCACCGCTTCCGAACCCGCAGCGACACGGAGGTCGCGCTGCACGCCTATCGTGAGTGGGGAGAAACGGCCTTCGAGCGGATGAACGGCCAATGGGCAATTGCGATCTGGGATTCAGTGGCCAATCGTCTCATATTGTCGCGCGACCGCTTCGGCATTTGCCCGCTGTATTTCAGCGAGCATGCGCACCGGCTTTATTTCGCCAGCGAAGTGAAAGCCATTTTCGCGGCCGATCGAACCATACCTCGCGCCCTTGATCCAGCCGGCATCGATCAGACGTTCACGCTCTGGACGGTCGTTCCGCCGCAAGGAGTTTTCCACGGAATCAACGAACTCGAGCCGGGTCATGTCCGCATCTATCAGGATGGCACCGTTCGTGAGCGGATTTTTTGGCAGCCTTCCTATCCCGACAATTTCGGATCGCGGCAGGGCGAGTTCACCGGGTCCAGCGATGACGCGGTGGACCGCGTGTCTAGCGCTCTTGAGGCCGCGACGGCGCTCAGAATGGTGCGCGCCGACGTGCCTGTCGGGTGCTACCTCTCCGGAGGGCTGGACAGTTCGCTTGTGGCCACGCTCGCGAGGCGCTTCGCGGGCGAGCGCTTCCAAACCTTCTCCTTGCGTTTTGCCGACGCCGAATATGACGAGACCCGCTTCCAGCGAATGGTTGCCGAGGCGACCGGCAGTGAGCACCATGAAGTGGTCGTTTCGCGCAGAGATATAGCCGGAATCTTTCCGGAGGTAATCCGACACACCGAACGCCCGATACTGAGGACTGCCCCGGCGCCACTCTTCCTGCTCTCGCGCCTGGTGCGCGAGCGTGGAATCAAGGTCGTGCTGACCGGCGAAGGCGCTGACGAAATGTTCGCCGGCTACGACCTGTTCCGCGAAGGCAAGGTCCGCCGCTTCTGGGGGCGCCACCCGACTTCGACACGACGCTCTCGGCTCCTGGAACGCCTTTACCCCTATCTCACCCGCTCGCCGGTGCAACAGCAGGCGATGGCGCGTCAGTTCTTCGGGCGAAATATTCAGGCTTACGACGCGCCGGGCTTTGCTCATGAAACCCGCTGGCAAACCACCAGGGCCATCAAGCGCTTGTTTACGGCCGATATGCGGGCTCGAACGCAGGGCCGCGACGCCGTGTCCGAGTTGCTCGCCCGTCTGCCCGCGCAGTTTGCCCGTTGGAGTCCCCTTGCGCAGGACCAGTATCTCGAGGTGCAAACACTGATGTCGGGCTATCTGCTTTCCTCGCAAGGCGACAGGATGCTGATGGCTCACTCCGTCGAGGGGCGCTTCCCGTTCCTGGACGATGAACTTGTGAGGCTCGCGAATTCGCTGCCACCCTCCTTCAAACTCCGCGGCCTCGACGAAAAGCACGTGCTGAAGCGCATGGCGGCACCCATCCTGCCCTCCGAGATCGTAGCCCGCAAGAAGCAGCCCTTCCGCGCGCCCAACGCGCTTTGCTTCGTCGGCGCAGACGCTCCGGATTACGCTCGCGAGGCGGTTTCGCAGGCGGCCCTGCGCGAGGCGAATGTCTTCGATCCAAAGGCGGTCACGCACCTGCTTGCCAAATGCCAGGCCAGAACTGGCGATGGCGACCTGTCCAATGCCGACAACATGGCGCTGGTCGGCGTGTTGTCGACCCAACTTCTTCATCAGCAGTTCGTCGCGGGTTGTCCCAGTGCAACGCTCGAATGCACGCTCAGCGTCGACGTCGACTGCGAACATCGGGAAGAGCGCCTGTATGTTGCATGATGCCGTACCACTGCTGCATGACTACCTCGCCCATTCCGCCGTCCGACACGGAAGTAAGGTGGCGCTGGTGTGCAACAGGCAGCGTGTCACTTACCTCGAACTCGAAACGCGAGCCAACGCGATCGCCCGGGACCTGGCCGCATCCGGAGTCGTTCGTGGTGATCGCGTGATGATCTTCGCCGACAACACCGTCGAGACGGTGGTTAGCTTCTGGGCGGTGCTAAAGGCGAATGCGGTGGTGTGCATCGTCAACCCGCTCACCAAGAGCGACAAGCTCGATTATCTGCTCAACGACTGCCGGCCGACGGCGCTCATCACGGACGGCCATCTGCAAGCGATCTTCCGCGAGCCGGCGCGCGGCTGCCCGTCACTTCTGCGGGTGATCGTATCGGGACCGATCGACGACGTCGAACTCGCCCAGCTGCCGTTTGCCGTGCGCTGGGACGCCGCCCTCGCCAATGGCGCGGATACGCCGCCGGCACGGCAGTGCATCGATGTTGATCTGGCAGCCATCATCTACACGTCCGGGTCGACGGGCGAACCCAAGGGCGTGATGCTGACGCACAGAAACATGATGGCCGCGTGCGCGTCTATCGCTTCCTACCTGGCGATTGCCGAGGACGAGGTGATCCTCAATGTCCTACCCCTCGCCTTCGATTATGGACTGTACCAGATGATCATGGCTTTTCGTACCGGCGCCCGGCTGGTGCTCGAACGCTCGTTCGCTTTCCCGGCACAGATCCTCGGGTTGATCAGGCAGGAGGGAGTTACGGGCTTTCCCGGCGTGCCCACAATCTTTGCCGCACTCTCCGAACTCAGGTCCCTCAAAGACCAGGATTTCTCGAGCATCCGCTACGTCACAAACACTGCGGCAGCCCTACCCCTCAAGCATATTTTCATGCTTCGCGAGCTGTTTTCGGGTGCACGCATCTATTCGATGTACGGTCTCACCGAATGCAAACGTTGCACCTATTTGCCGCCAGAGGACCTCGAGCGAAAGCCATTGAGCGTAGGGATCGCAATCCCGAATACGGAGATGTGGATCGTTGACGAGCATGACAGGCGGATAGGCCCAGGCGTTGTCGGCCAACTCGTCATTCGCGGCGCAACGGTGATGAAGGGGTATTGGGGCAAGCCCGAGGCAACGGCCAGGAAACTCAAACCCGGCCCGCTGCCCGGCGAGCAGGTCCTATACACCGGCGACTACTGCCGGATGGATACGGAGGGTTACCTCTACTTCGTCGGCCGTGGGGATGAGATCATAAAGTCGCGAGGCGAGAAGGTGGCGCCAAGGGAAGTGGAAAACGTACTCATGGACATTCCAGGAGTCCGGGAAGCGGCTGTCATCGGTGTTCCCGACGAGCTCCTCGGGCAAGCGGTGAAAGCCTTTGTGGTGATGGAGCATGGAAGAGCCATTGGCGAAAGGGAACTGCAGAAGGAGTGCCAGAAGCGTCTGGAAAACTTCATGGTCCCGAAATCCATCGTCGTTGTGGCGAACCTGCCGATGACGGACACGGGAAAACTCAAGAAAACGGCGCTGTCATGATGCGGGGCCAGAACCAAGTCGCTGATTTAATGGTGACGCCACGGAGGACGAATTCATGTTGACCATCAAGGAACGCACCGGAATATACAGCGAGCAGATTCGTAGTTTCTTGGTTTCAAATTTCTACGTCAGCGACGTCAAGGCATTGCTGGATGACGCATCCTTGCTCGATCAAGGCATTGTCGACTCGACGGGTGTGCTTGAGATTATCGGCTTCATCGAGGAGACCTTTGGCATTACCGTCGAGGATAGCGAACTTCTGCCTGAAAACCTCGATTCCATCCAGGGGATCGAGCAATACATCATCCGCAAAATGAACTGATGAGTAAGCGTAACGCCCAGAGCAGCCCCGTATTTGGTCTGATTGTCGCAGGATTCATGCCTGCGTCTTGACTTGCCCCAGAACCACCCGGCCCTCGCCCGCTTCGTTCGAGACCGAACGGATGTTCTCGAATGCCTTGCTGCGTTCCAGCAGACCCGCTACCTGTCGGTCTTGGCCAAGCCCGACCTCGAAGAGCAGGATGCCGCCACGCCGCAGGTATCGCGGTGCGTCTTTCAGTACGCGCATATGAATGCTCAGGCCGTAAGGGCCGGCTGCGAACGCCTCGCGCGGCTCAAGCTCGATCAGATGGGCGCGGTCGCCCTCGAGCCGCTTTTCAGAAATGTAAGGCGGATTGCAGACGACTACGTCGATAGTTCCGTCTAGCCCAAGGCCGATGAGAGAGTCGAACAAGTCGCCCTGAAGCACCGAAAGACGCTCAGCCATGCCGTGATGTGAGGTGTTGCGGCGTGCCGTTTCGACGCATTCATCGGTGAGATCGCTTGCCCAGACAAGGGCGCTGGGCACATGGTAGGCGATCGCGCACGCCAGATTCCCAGTGCCGCAGCACATATCAACTATGCGCGGAGCCGGCAGGTTCATCTGATGCAACACACCAAGCGCGGTCTTGCCGAGCAACTCGGTCTCAGGTCTGGGGACGAGCGCACCGGGCGAAACCAGCAGTTCAAGTCCCATGAACATGGCGCGGCCGGCGCCATAGGCATCAGCTACACTGAACTCTTTGCTCATGGCCGACCCCATCGCTTGATCTCCACAGTATAGATCTGCGGCGCTCATGCGCCAGCCAAACCTGCTCCGAAATCATGAATTCTCAAGCCTTTCCTTCGAAAAACTGCAGGCACAAACTCGGTGCATCGCACTTCTGACGCTCATTGACCGACCGCAATCTCAGGTCGCCCAAGATGGAGAGAGAGAGAGAGAGAGGTGCTGCTGATGCTTTGAAGAGCCAATGGCGCGGTACGGAGGCTTTTAGATTTTGCGGATCGTGGAGAGGGTAAATGCCTATCCAACTCTGATGGAGCGGAGGCGGACCGCAGCTCCATTGACGCGCTAATCTTCGGCTCCGGTAATTCAGCAAGTGGTCGGTGGAAGCGCCTCCGCTCCAGCATCAGCCTCACCTTGCTGCATGGAGAGGTTACCTATAGGTTTGCGGACATGTCGAAACAACTGTCCGAAGGTCTCGGATCGACATCTCATTTCCGGTCAATCGCAGAGAGGGGCCGTGAGCGAAAGCGTGAGTGTTCTGATTGTTGAGGATCAATGGCTAGTCGCGCAGGACACTGCCGCGCGGCTGCGTCGCGCCGGTTATCAGGTGGTCGGACCTGTGCCGTCGGTATCCGCCGCTCTGCGTCTTGTCGAATCGGACAAGATTGACGTGGCGTTGCTAGACATCCAGCTGAACGGTGAAACGGGTCTGCCGGTGGCGAGGATATTGCAGGCGCGAGGCATCCCCTTTGCCTTCTTGTCGGGATTTGGCCCCGCCGACGTTCCCGCGGCTTTCCGCGACTGCAGATTCCTGCCGAAGCCGGCAACCGATGCTGTCATCCTTGCTGCTGTCAGCGAGTTGGCGTCCCTGCGCACAGCTTCGCGCTGACATTCGCTCCGTAGCATTACCGGAGTTGCGCCCTGGCGACCTGGTAGGCCGGGCGAGGTCAGTTTCACAAAAGGCAACATTGGCGCTTTGGCCACGAGGACGGCGGACTACGACCGGCGAGGACGGAAATTCAGCGTTCAAAAAGCATCCGCCGGGTTCCACTTCTCGGCCTGTTGGCGGCGATTTGGACTTAGGTCCGATCCCGTCGCCAGAGGTCGGATTGCGGAACATCTGCCAAGGACCCACGTTCGGGGCTTGAGCACGGAGGTGCCGGCCGATCTCGAAGCGCAAGTTTCACGGGCAACTGTTGGGGAGTGTCGTAGTGCCGATTTCAAACGATATGGGCGACGAGTACCTGGAACTGGAATGTCCAAACTGTTCTCATGTCATCATAAAAAAGGGATCGTGGTTGAAGGTGATATCCAACTTCAACTGCACCCAATGCCATGCAAAAATCAGAATTGGTTATATGACCAAGCTCGCGCTTTTCGAGAAAAAAAGGCAAAGCATGAACCCGGCTGCGCAGTGAGCGTCCTGGCGGCCCGACAGTCGTTTGGGGTGGTGCGTTGAACCGTCGGGCCTGACCGGCCCGATGGCGGGGGAGCCAGGCCGGCTGGGTGAATCGTATACATTAGATCATGCTTATCAAGCCCAAATACGCGGCGCGACATCGCCTGGTGGGCAACGGTGACCCGCGCCCGTATACGCGCTAGCAGGAACGTCGGCGGTCAACATGCCACTCATTCGTAAAGAGTGCGAACAGCTTCATCAAACAGCTCCACCTCGGCTTCAACCTTTTCAGCCGCTTTATCGACCTTCTCGAAACGCTTCAGCATTCGGTTGTGGAGCATGGACAAGCGTGCGGCATGGTAGACCACGCTGCGCTTGTAACCTTCAGAGTCGAGTGGTTCGAACAACATTGTCATGGCAGCAATCCTCAATGTTTTCCGTCCTGCAATCCTTCCCTAGTAAATCGTCAATTAACTCTTTCGTTCCGCTGGTGATGCGAAGGCGCCCGAATGAATAACTCGTTGCGCTGTCTCCAGACTGCACGAGCGTGCTTCGTCTGTCTGCGGTTGGGCCCCAAGGCTTGCGCTTGCCTCGCCTGTTCGGCTCATGCTGCGTCAGTCACGACATCGACGGCCAGCTTCAGTTCAATCGCTTTGGGCGTGAGTTGAATACCGGCGCTGCCAAGAATTGCCGAATGATCATCCTGCTGTGGTGGGACCGCCGAACCCGTCAGGAGCGACGAACCGAGCCGGCTTGGATAGTCGCCCCACCGCGAGGACGCGAGCGGATCGAAGATCACGTCGGCAGGTGCTCTGCCCTCTCTGGGAAGCCGGCGCCGCGCGCACTCACTGAAAAAACCCAAACAGAATAAGAGCGAGAAAGGCAAACAGCAGCGCTGCAGCCGCTAGCAACACACCTTTGTTGGAGCCCCGCCGAGGTTGAGGGTCAGGCACGAGTTTTTTCCGGTTTGGGAGTTCATTCATTGGACATTAATTTGCGGCTGCAAATTAGGTTCCGCTCATGCTTGGATGCCTACAATGCCGCCCCACAGCGCCCTACAGGCGCACGACCTTCGCTAGCCCTAGGCGTATCCGCTGGCCTTCTGCAAAGGATAACGCGAACGATTCCTGATTGAATGACCGGGCAATTTCCTGATCTTTCTCAACCACGCGGACGAACCATTCGCCGCAGGTTTCTGTCACTTCGACGCAAGGGACGGCCTTGCGGAATGGAGCCGCGTTATCCATCACAGCCGACCTACGAGCAATGGCAGCATCAGTTTTATAAGGCCACCGAATTCGGGATTTCAATGCAAAAGTCGATACGTGATCATGTAATTTACGGGATCAAGTAATTAGTGAGCAGCGGATCGCATTTGAAGTGCGCTAACGATCACCTATGTGCTCACCGAAGCATTGGGGTTCGGCCGACACGGTGATTTTGAACGCCTACGGCAATTCCTTCTCTGAGAAAGTCGCTGACCGGCATGATGGCGCACTGAACCAAGATGGGGGGCATGGGGCCCGGCTGCAAGCTGCATGGACTTCGGAAGACGCTGGGGAAGTACCTGGCCAAGGAGGGCGCGACCTCGAAACAATCGGCAGGCATTCTCGGCCACGACGTCCTGGACCACGTAGAGCTTTACAGCAAGGACGGAGCAGGAGCGGCTCGCCGTGGATGGCATGGCGAAGCTTCTGAAGCGGTTTGTCTAACCCACTGTCTAACCAGGTTGTCTACCCTCGACGCAAAGCCTTGTGCATGAAGGCGACTGGTGGCCCGGAGGGTGTCTAAAAATCGTTGATTTGTTAGTTTTTTCTTGGGCCAAAATCAGAAATCTTCCCGTATCGTTCCGTATGTTTCCCGTGACGCTATGAAGTCCACTCCAGCTAACCTCGTTTGAGAACGTTCTGAGGCATGCTCTAGAACGGCCGCAGTGGTGCGGGAAGCATTACGAGGTTTTGGACGTACCTGCTGATGCCGTTGCTGCGTTCAAAGTTGCCTTTGCCAAGGGCGTCTATTTTAACAGCCACATCCGCAATCGTTATACAGTCCGGCTCGCGCCAGAGCGCTGACATCTGGAGACGCCGGGCTTGTGCAGGGATGGCCCGCGCCTGCTTCCGAGCGCGGGCCGACTATGATGAGTGAGGGGCCATCTTGGTCACCGGCAGGACCGCTGAGAACGAGCCGGGTGTGACCGAACAGCCTCGGAGCGAGGATGTTCCCGGCTGACGCAAAAAGACTGAAGGCCGCAATTAGCACCAACTTATTAGGTCCGGATCATTTTAACGAATCGTTGACCGCGCTGTCCCAGAATAGGACGGCGCGGTCAAACCCCAACCTTGGCTGCGCAGGCGGCTTCGGCACTCAGTTCCACCCCCGAGCTGTCGGAGCCGCCACTCACACCACACTTATACCAGCAATGGTTGAATCAACCGTTACTGCACGTGCTTTCTATGGCGCTTCTCTGATCGTTAGACTTTGACGGAGCAAACAGGGGATTCACAGATTCGAGCGATGGAAACGATCTTCGATGACATCGCCAAGTCCCTCAGAGCGCCCCGCACAGACGCATGGCGCCCTGTACGCGCCTTCGCCATCGACATGGCCGCGGCAAGCTGTTCCTTGGCGTCGCCCTGGACCTTGGCTTCGGAATGGCGATCGCGGGTTATACCCGACTATCGGTTCGGGCGGTCCGTAGCCAAAGCGTTGTAAAGCACCAAACACGCCAGCAACGAAATGACGCTGCCCAGCAGGTCGCCTAGGGTCGGGCCGAAAAAATAGACAAGATCGAGCGCCAGTACCGCCATCGCTCTCGGACACTGCCGGACATTAACCGTTAGTCGCCGCTAATGTTCCGGTCTGGATAACCTGTTCAATCTTTTGGTTGAACTTGCGCCATTCGCCAACAATCCAAAGTTGGGCGAAGCAATCAAGCTTGCGAATGAATACGCCTCCGGAGACGTCCCCATCGGCCAAGAGGTTTTGAGGCCATCGGAGCGTCGCGGAAAGAAATGATAGAGAGTTGGCGAAAGAGGCGGAACGCTATCCGGTCTGGCAAGCTCGCTCCCACACCACGCAACATCATCCAAAGTACCGCGAGGAATAGGAATGGCTAAAGTCCGCAAACGCACCCTGCCCTCCGTCGAAGTCCGCTGGCTGGCCGACTATTTCGATGCCGGCGGCAATCGCCGCTCCAAGCAGTTCGACAAGCGCAAGGATGCCGACGGCTATCCGGTAAAGGTGCGACGTGACCTGCAGCTATGATTCGAATCCAGGTTCCCCAGAAAGCGATTTTTCCGTTTGATCATTAGAATATTTCGTGTCAGTCGGACGCACGGTCGGTAATTTTTGTTCCCGTTTCGAGCTTGCGGATGGCGCTTTCGCCGAGCGCCGGATCTCGGTTGAGGAAGGCTGTGGCCGGTGATCGTTGCGATTTCCGGCACCCAGGCCTCGACGAGCGCCAGGCGCGTTACAGCAGTCCCGCGAATGTCATTGAAGGTCACTCCGACCACCCCGGCCGAGGCGCAGGCCTTGCGGCACCGTCACCAACAACAATGACGGCACCGTCACCTATGCGGCGAACCCCGATTTCAACGGCACCGACAGCTACACCTACACCGTCACCTCCGGCGGCGTCACCGAGACCGCAACCGTCAACGTCACCGTCAATGCGGTGGCCGACATCGTCGGCGACAGCGCCACCACCAACGAGGACACCCCGGTCACCACCAACGTGCTGGCCAACGACACGTTCGAGGGAACCCCCGTGGTCACCGGCGTGACCCAGGGCGCCAACGGCACCGTCACCAACAACAATGACGGCACCGTCACCTATGCGGCGAACCCCGATTTCAACGGCACCGACAGCTACACCTACACC
>NZ_JAMYRV010000048.1:0-55815 GCF_040321555.1 Mesorhizobium sp. M0317
CGCGCGGCGGGCGGGGGCCCGGCCCCACCAACACCCCCCCCCCCCCGACCCCCCCCCCCCGGCGGCGCGCCGCCCCCCACCTCTCCCCCGATCGACGGGGGAGAGGAAAGGCGCGAGCCTTGCAGGGGCGCGAACTTATGCGGCCTGGCTCCCTTCCTCTCCCTCCGGAGGGGGAGAGGTGGCGCCGCGAAGCGGTGACGGAGTGGGGG
This sequence comes from Mesorhizobium sp. M0317, assembly GCF_040321555.1. Taxonomy (NCBI): domain Bacteria; kingdom Pseudomonadati; phylum Pseudomonadota; class Alphaproteobacteria; order Hyphomicrobiales; family Phyllobacteriaceae; genus Mesorhizobium; species Mesorhizobium sp. M0317. Next base: position 210 of record NZ_JAMYRV010000048.1, read on the forward strand.
AAGGCGCTGGTCAAATCCGCAGTCGCAAACAGGGCCAACCCGGCGAGCAAGAAAACAGCCACCCCATATTGCCGGTCCATTCTGTTACCTATCTATCCGGCTCGGATAGAATGCCCTGCCCGCGACAGCACTACCCGAACAGCTGATCCAGAATCCTTCCCTCCAGCCTGGCAAGCTCGACCGAACCGCGCCGGCGCGGCCGCGCCACCGACACGTCGAGATCGAGCGCGATGCGGCCCTCGTCGATCACCACCACCCGGTCGGCGAGCGCAACCGCCTCGGCGACGTCATGCGTGACCAGCACGGCGGTGAATTTTTGCTCCAGCCAGATGCGTTCCAGAAGCTGCTGCATTTCGATGCGGGTCAGCGCATCGAGTGCGCCGAGCGGCTCGTCGAGCGCCAGAATCTTTGGCTGTCCGATCAGTGCACGCGCCAGCGCCACGCGCTGCTTCTGGCCGCCCGACAGCACCGAGGGCCATTCGTCGGCGCGGTCGGCGAGGCCGACTTCACCCAGGATGGCGAGCGCGCACCGCCTGGCTTCCGCACCGGTGGCAAGCCCGGTCAGCCCGACCTCGACGTTTTTCACCACGCTGGCCCAGGGCAACAGCCGCGGCTCCTGGAACATGAAGCGGCTCTCTTCGCCGGCGCCGGCCTTCGCCTCCGGCCCGAATGTAAGGGATCCAGCGGTTGGCCGATCGAGCCCGGCCAGCAGCCGCAACAGCGTGCTCTTGCCGCAGCCGCTCTTGCCGATGACGGCCACAAACTGTCCGACGGGCACATCGAGATCGATGCCGTCGAGCACGACCTTGTCGCCAAAGCCCTTTTCCACGCCCTTGAAGGCAAAGGCGCGCTGCCTGTCGACGGCCTCCTCCGGCCGTGACGGTTCCGGCGCGGCGACGAAGGAACGGATGGCGGTCAGGCTGGCGGTTGGCATCGAACCCTCAGGCGTTCTGGAAGGCGGGATGCCAGCCGAGCGACAGCCGCTCGAGCAGGCGGGCGAAGCTGTCGGCAAGCTTGCCGAGCAGCGCATAGATCAGGATCGACAGCACGACGACATCGATCAGCAGGAATTCGCGTGCCTGCATGGCCATGTAGCCGAGGCCGGAACTGGCCGAGATGGTTTCGGCAACGATCAGCGTCAGCCACATGATGCCTAAGGCATAGCGCAGGCCGACGAAGATCGCCGGCAGCGCGCCGGGCAGGATCACCTGAAAAAACAACGCGCGGCGGTCCATGCCGTAGACCCGGCCCATCTCGACCAGATGCGGGTCGACGCTCTGGATGCCGAGCAGCGTGTTGACGTAGATCGGGAAGAACACGCCGAGCGCCACCAGGAACAGTTTTGCTTCCTCGTCGATGCCGAACCACAGGATGACCAGCGGGATCAGCGCCAGATGCGGGATGTTGCGGATCATCTGTAGCGTCGTGTCGGTCAGGCCGCGGCTGAGCGCCGACAGCCCGTTGGCAAGGCCGAGTGCAAAGCCGATCGAGCCGCCGATGGCAAAGCCGGCCAGCGCGCGCAGCGTGCTGACGCCGATGTTCTGTATCAGCTCGCCCGACAGCGTCAGCCGCCAGAAGGCCTCGGCCACCGCGCTCGGCGCCGGCAGCACATTGGCCGGCATCACGCCGGCGCGGCTGGCGGCTTCCCAGCCAATTATGACCAACGCCGGCAGCAGCCAGCCGATGCCGTTCTGTTTGACCCGTTGAGCCAGGCTCATGACGACGCCTGAAGGCGGTTGGCGCCGTGAAACCCGACGGCGAATTCATTGGCGATGTGCTCATGCGCCCGTGCCCGCCTGGTGCCCAGGCCGAGACGCGGGAACAGAAGCTCGGCGACGCGGTAGGCTTCCTCGAGATGCGGGTAGCCGGAGCCGATGATGGTGTCGATGCCGATCGCCTGATACTCGCGGATGCGCTCGACGATCTGCTCGGGCGAGCCGACCAAAGCTGTGCCGGCGCCGCCGCGCACCAGGCCGACGCCGGCCCACAGATTGGGCGAAACCACCAGCCTGTCGCGGCGGCCGCCATGCAGTTCGGCCATGCGCCGCTGTCCCACAGAGTCCATCTCCCTGGTGAAGCGGGCCTGGGCATTTTCGATCTGGGCATCGGTGACGTGGCTGATCAGCCGGTCGGCGGCGCGCCAGGCCTCTTCCTCGGTCTCGCGCACGATGAAATGCAGCCTGATGCCGAAACGCAGTTTGCGGCCGCGCCGTTCGGCTTTCTTGCGCGCAGCACTGAGCTTCTCGGCCACCTGTGCCGGCGGTTCGCCCCAGGTCAGGTACATGTCTACCAGATCGGCGGCGAGCTCCTGGCCCGCATCCGACGAGCCGCCGAAATAGAGCGGCGGCCGCTCCTGGCTCGGCAACAGGTCGAGGCGGCCATTGTCGACGCGGTAATATTTGCCGTTGAAATTGACGCTTTGGCCCGACACCAGCGCGCGCCAGATGGTTAGGAACTCCTGCGCCTGGGCATAGCGCTCGTCATGCGGCAGGAAGACACCGTCGCCGGCAAGCTCGGTCGGGTTGCCGCCGACCACGACGTTGAGCAGCAGGCGGCCATTGCTCAGCCGGTCGAGCGCCGCGGTCTGGCGCGCCGCGAAGGTCGGCAGCGTCACGCCGGGCCGCAGCGCCACCAGGAATTTGAGCTTTTCGGTCAGCGCCGCTAGTCCGGAAGCGGTGATCCAGGAATCCTCGCAATTCTGCCCGGTCGGCAAAAGCACGCCGGGAAAGCCGAGCCGGTCGACGGCCTGTGCGATCTCCTTGAAGTAAGCGAACTCCGGCGGCCGCTGCTGCTGTTCGGAGCCGAGATAGGAGCCGTCGCCATGCGTCGGGATGAACCAGAAGAAATCGAGCGGGCCGGCTTGCGGGCTTGATGAAGCGGTCATGGCGAAATCCCTGAAGCTTGAAACGGCAAAGGCGCCGGGCGTTTTCCGCCCGGCGCCACACGTGAAAGTTCAATTGCCCGGTGCGGTCCACACGGCGTCGGAGATGCGCACCGCGTTCGGGATCAGCTTGAGCTTGTAGAAGCGATCGGCTGTCGCCTGCTGGCCGGCGATGATCTCGTCGGTGATCGGGAAGATGCCGAATTTGGTGCGGTTGGCCGCGATCGTCTGTGCATCGAGCGGCACGCCGGTCACCTCATGCAGCGCCGCGGCAACCTTGTCGCGGTTCGCGTCCGCCCATTTCGCCGCCACGCCGAGCGCCGCTATCGTCGTGGCGATCGTCTCCGGATGCGCCTTGGCGAAATCCTTGTTGGCGAGGAAATAGGTGTTCACCTTCAGCACCTCGCTGGAGCGCGCCAGCACGCGCGGCTGGTAGCGTGTCTCGGCGATGGCGTAGAACGGATCCCAGACCGCCCAGGCATCGATCTGGTCGCTGGCGAAAGCCGCCGCGGCATCGGCCGGGCTGAGATAGACCGGGGTGATCTGGTCGAAGGGGATGTTTGCTTTTTCGAGTGCCGCGACCAGCAGATTGTGCGCGCTGGTGCCTTTGCCGACGCCGATGCGCTTTCCCTTGAGGTCGGCGAGCGACTGGATCGGCGATGCCGGCTTGACGAAGATCGCTTCGCCGTCGCCATTGGCCGGCAGTGCCGCCGCATAGACGATGTTGGCGCCGGCCGACTGGCCGAAGATTGGCGGTGCGTCGCCGGTCCAGCCGACATCGATGGCGCCGACATTGAGCGCCTCGACCAGCGGCGGGCCGGCGGTGAATTCGACCCATTTCACCGCGACACCCTTGTCGCTCAGCGCCTTCTCGATCACCTGCTGCTGCCGGGCGATGACCGGCAGGCCGGTCTTCTGATAGCCGATGTTGAGCTGCTTCAACTCCTGCGCCGAGGCACTGAGCGAGGCAGCAATGCCCGCCGCCAAAAGGCCAAGGCCGAAAACGCGTCTGGTCAGGCTGAACATGATCCCTCTTCCTTCGCTGCGAACCGGCGCCGGGAAGGGCTCCCTGCCGTGGATGAGAGACAAGGCTAGGTGGGTCTATAAATTTAGTAGAGAAACCATTTTGCGAGATGAATGGGCGGAACGGAATTGTTTTCTACGGGCGGGTCGCGAAAGCCTCTTTCTCGCCGTTCACGGGGCGAGGAGCGCCAATCACCTCACTGCGACCAATACTGCCAGGCCCAGTAAAATCCCTCGTCGCGTGGCGGCAGGCGGTCGCGTTCGGCGTCGAGTTGCACCGGGGCCGGCGATTTCGGTTGCGGCTGCGACGACGAGTTCTCCCGCCAGGCGAGCAGCCAGTTGCCGAGATGGGCGAACAGCACCGCGGTGGACTGGGTCATGACATCACTCCTTCTGTTCCAGGGTCGGCGGTCGCCGTGCTGCGAAGGGAAGCAGCCGGTCAAACCGGCAGAAACTTGTTGTCATTCCTTTCCCGCCCACGGAACCAGCTGACGCTCGATCCGGCGGATGATGAATTCCAGCACGAAGGCTATTGTCGCGATCACCACTATTCCCATCACCACGACATCGGTGACCAGGAACTGGGCGGCCGACTGGATCATGAAGCCGAGGCCGCGCGTTGCCGCCACCAGCTCGGCTGCAACCAGCGTCGACCAGCCGGCGCCGAGCGCGATGCGCAGGCCGGTGAGGATCGACGGCAGCGCGCTGGGCAGGATGACATGGCGCACCACTTGGCGCTGCGTCGCACCAAGCGAACGGGCCGCATCGATGCGCTCCTTTGAGACACCGCGCACGCCCGAGGCCGTCGACAGCGCCACCGGCGCCAGCATGGCAATGGCAATCACCAGGATCTTTGACGGCTCGCCGATGCCGAACCAGATGATGACCAGCGGCAGATAGGCGAGCGGCGGGATCGGCCGCAAAAATTCGAGCAGCGGATCGAAGATGCCGCGCCCAATGGTGCTGATGCCTATGGCGAGACCGACGGGCACGCCGACGATGATGGCCGCGACCAGCGCCGCGAACACGCGGCCGAGGCTGGCGACGATATGCTGGAGCAAAGTCGCGTCGACGAAGCCGTCCTTGATCACCACGATGAACTTGGTCCACACGGCGACGGGCGATGGCAAGAACACCGGCGACACCAGTTGCAGGCGCGCAGACAGCGCCCATGCCGCCAGCACGGCCAGGATGGTGACGGCGCTGATCGCCCGCGAGGAAACCCCGCGCCGCTTCCGCACCGGCCGCGACCACGGCACCGAAATGGCATCGGCCTCGCCGGTCCCGGTGGCCGGCCGCTCGCTGTAGGAGGTGACGCTCATGCCACCTCTCCTTCGAAGATCGCATCGGTCAGCTCGCCGCGCGCCGCGGCAAAGGCTGGATCGGCCTTGATGGCGCGGATCGGCTCGCCTGCGGCATAGCGCCGGCTGAAGCCGGTTTCGAATGTCCGCACCACATGGCCAGGTCCCGGCGCGAGCACGACGATGCTTGTGGCCAGCACCAGCGCCTCCTCGATGCCATGCGTGACCATCAGCACGCCAACCCCGCTTGCGGTCCACAGGTCGAGCAGCGTCGTCTGCATGCGCTCGCGCGTCAGCGCATCGAGTGCGCCGAGCGGTTCGTCGAGCAGCAGGAATTCCGGTTCGGCGGCGAGTGCACGGGCGAGTCCGACGCGCTGGCGCATGCCGCCGGACAATTCCCAGATGCGTTTGTCGCCGACGCCGTCAAGCTTGACCAGCGCCAGCAACTGGTCGGCGCGGCGCGCCCGCTCGGCTTGCGGCACGCCGCGCAGCCTGAGCGCAAAGGCGACGTTTTCACGAGCCGTCAGCCAGGGAAACAGCGCATCGTTCTGGAACACGACCGCCCGGTCGGAGCCTGGGCCGGTGATCGGCCTGCCGCCGATCGTGGCGACTCCGCGCGCGGGCTCGACCAGGCCGGCGGCGACATTGAGCAGCGAGGTCTTGCCGCAGCCGGAGCGACCGACCAGCACGACGAAATCGCCCTTGGCGACATCGATGGAAACTCGGTCGACCGCCGGCGCTGCCTGGCCGTCATAGTGAACCGCGACCTTGTCGAGTACGAGATGTGGGTGGAGTACGAGATGCGGCATGAAAAGGGGCTCCGGAAGAAAATCAGCCTGCCCCGGCCCTCGTTAAGCGGATCCGGGACAGGCAGCACGCGGCGTCAGGGAAGAGGAAACCGCGCGTGTTCAGAGCAATTCCAGGAAAAGTGTGAAGCGGTTTTCCGTCCGGAATTGCGTAAAACTGAAGATCAGTTCGAGGCCAGAGCCTCGGTCACGTATTTCGACGACACGTATTTCGAATAGTCGGGCAGCACGGCGTCGATCTTGCCCTGCTCCTTGAGGAAGGCCGAAGCTGCCTCCATCGCCTTGACCGTGCCGCCGCCGAGGAATTTGTCGGAAGCCTGCTCCTCCAATGTCGGGAAGACGTAACCCTTGAGGAGCTGCGGCACCTCTTCCAGTTTGGCGCCGGTGATCTTGGCGATCTTGGCCGCTTCCGGCGACGAAACCGACCATGCCTCGGGCTTGGCCAGGAACTGGGCATAGGATTCGCCGGTCACCTTGACGAAATCGCGCACGGCGTCCGGGTTCTTTTCGGCGAAGTCGGTGCGCACGATCCAGGCGTCGAAGGTCGGCGCGCCCCAGGCGGCAACCTGCGAGGAATCCAGCACCACCTTGCCTGTCGTCTTGATCTGGCCGAGCGCCGGATCCCAGACATAGGCCGCGTCTATGTCGCCGCGGGCGAAGGCGGCGGCTATTTCCGGTGGCCTGAGATTAAGGATTTCGACCGACTTCGGGTCGACGTTTTCGTGCTTCAGCGCGGCAAGCAGGCTGTAATGCGTGGTCGACACGAACGGCACCGCCACCTTCTTGCCGGCGAGGTCGGCGATCTTCTCGATGCCGGATCCATTGCGGGCGACCAGCGCCTCGGACTGGCCGATCAGGCCGACGACAAAGATGGTCTGGATCGGCAGTTCGCGGCTGGCGGCCGCGGCCAGCGGACTCGAGCCGACATAGCCGATATCGACCGAACCGGATGCGACGGCGGCGATGACATCGGCACCGGAATCGAACTTACGCCAGTCGATCGTTGCCTTGGTCGCCTTTTCATAGGCGCCGTCGGCCTGTGCTACTTTCGAAGGTTCGACCACCGTTTGGTAGCCAATGGTGATGTTGAGGTCCTGCGCCTGGGCCGGGCCGAGGAAGGCCGCACCCGCCAAAGCTGCCGACGACAGGAGGACAATGCGTCGCGAAATGCTGGACATGAAAGGCTCCATGAAAAATGAGAAAAACCGGATGCCTGTTCATAGTCAGCTAATTCTATCATTCTTGTAGAGTTAAATCGTTCCAAGGAAAAAGCACTTGTTAGAAAAAAACCAACGGCTGATGCGGGCGCGGTGACCGGCCCGTGTCGGACCGTGCACAAACGCAAACGGCGCCCCAAAGGTGCTGAAGAGTTGGTGGTCCTGCCAACCCTCGCTACGGAAGAGGCCTGATTTGGTGCTCGGCGCGCCGCTTGCGGCCTGCCGCAGGATCGATGTCGAGCCGTTGAGCCTCACCGACTTCCGCAGCGACGGCCACCGCTGGATGCTGCGGTCAAGCGGCGTGCCGGTGGCCGCCAAGGCCGCCCGGTCTCAGAGCGGCAAGGCGGCGTCCTGATATCGGGCGCAGGGCGGCGCCCGAGTTGTCGGGAGTCATGTTCGCCGATCCGCGGGCTGCGACCCAAAATTCCCGGCAAAGCCCCAAATGGCGCAAATCCATGCTGTAAAAGACGGTTGATTTGAAAACACGTTCCGCGTGTTCGAGGGTAAGTATAGTAATCTTATCGACATTGGGAGCAGGAGCCGCCGTTCATCGCCGCAATCGCTCGCGGCTGGCTGTGACCGTAACGGCACAAAGCCTTGCTAAAGTGGCCCCTGCGGCGTGAAAACGAAGCAAAATCAAGGTTTCTCGGCTTGTATATCATGTCAGTAGAATTTATGTGTCGAAGCAGCTTGCACGCGGCGGGGAGGCACGTCAGGCGTTTCGCAACCGATGGTTTGGGCCATCGCCTGACAGAGAAACATTCGGTCTATGCTCACCAAAAAAGGCAAGTACGGCCTCAAGGCGCTGGTCCATCTGGCGCATCTGCCGGTGGGACAGCTCGCCTTCGTCGGCGACATCGCCAGCGGCAACAACATCCCGAAGAAATTCCTCGACGCCATTCTGGGCGAATTGCGCAATGCCGGTTTCGTCCAGAGCCGCAAGGGCAAGGATGGCGGCTATCGCCTGGCGCGCCCGGCCGACGAGATCAAGGTCGGCCATGTCGTGCGCGTCCTCGACGGACCGCTGGCGCCCATCCCCTGCGCCAGCCGCACCCAGTATCAGCGCTGTGAAGACTGCAATGAGGCGACATGCCAAGTCCGACATCTGATGCTCGAGGTCCGGCAGGCGATCGCCGAGGTGCTCGACCAGCGCACGCTGGCCGAGATGCGCGACATCGTCCTCGACGACCTTCCGGTCGCGAGGGACATCGACGAGCTTGCGCCGGCGCAAAAGGTCCCCGCCTGATCCTGAGCGTGCTCGCATGAGCGTCGCGCGCGCCAATTCGATCATCCGCAGCTCGATCATCATCGTCGGCGGCGGCGCCAGCGGCGTCGTGCTTGCCGCGCATCTGCTGAAGTCGCCCAACCCGGACCTTCGCGTCACGCTGATCGAAAAGCGTCCGCATTTCGGCCAGGGCATCGCCTATTCGACGCTCTTATCGGCGCACGTGCTGAATGTCAGCGCCGCGGGGATGAGCGCCTATGCCGACGATCCCCTGAATTTCTGGCGCTGGTTGCAGGGGCGCGGCCTGATAAGCCAGGAACAGACGCCGCAGACACCCTTCTATGCACCGCGCAGCGTCTATGCCCGCTACCTCAAGGAAGTGCTCGACGAACTCGAAGCGCGCGAAAAGGAAACCGGCCGTCTCAGGCTGATTCGCGAGGAAAGCCTGTCGATCTCGCCGACATCGTCCGGTGTCGAAGTGGTGCTGGCCAACGGCACCAGCGTCGTCGCGCATCTGGCGGTGCTTGCCACCGGCCACGACGAGCAGCCCGGCGCCGGCCAAGGTCATGCCATCCGCATGGGCACCGAGGCCGACACAGCGCTCGATCCTGAAGCCCGCGTGCTGGTGCTGGGCACCGGGCTCAGCATGGTCGATGCCTTCCTGTCGCTCGAGCAGCGCGGCCATCGCGGCGAGATCGTCGCCGTGTCGCGGCGCGGCCTGCTGCCGTCGCCGCACCGCAAGGGCAACCCGATCAAGCTCGACGTCGCCGACATTCCGCTCGGCACGCAGCTCTCCTATTTCGTCGGCTGGTTCCGCGACCTGATCCGCGAAAACCAGAAGGCCGGCATCGACTGGCGCGACGTCGTCGATGGGCTGCGACCCTTCAATCAGAAGATCTGGCAGAACTGGCCGTCCTCGGCCAAGCGCCGCTTCGTTGAGCACACCAAGGCCTGGTGGGACATCCATCGCCATCGGCTGGCGCCCGAGGTGCATGCCCGCGTCACCGAAGCGGTGCGCACCGGCCGCATCCGCCCGGTCGCCGGCCGTGTCGTCGGCATCGAGGCTGGCGATGGATTCACCGTCGGCATCCAGTCTCGCCACACAAAGGCGCTGGAAACGCTGCAGGTCGCCCGCATCTATGATTGCACCGGCATCGCCCGCGACATCTCGACGACGTCGAACAGCGTCGTGCGCTCGCTGGTCGACCGCGGCCTGGCGCGGCCCGACCCGCTGCGGCTTGGCCTCGATGTAACGGCCAAGTGCGAAATCATCGCCGGCGACGGCACCGCATCGGCCAAGATCCTCGCCGTCGGGCCGCTGACCCGCGGCACCTTCTTCGAGATCGACGCCATCCCCGACATCCGCGTGCAATGCGCTAGGCTGAGCAAGCAGCTGCTAGGGTAAAGCTGTTGACGTCGGCGGGATAGCACGCCCCTCAGAGGGGGGTGGGAAGGATCGCTACGGAGGGTGTTGGGCTTGAGTCCAAAGCCGGCCTAAAACTGGAATTCCATTCCCCCTCTCGCCGGTTGATTGGCACGATCTACCTTCTTTCCGACTGCAAACGGCCGGAAAAGAAGCTACGCTGCCGCTCTGCCCCCGAGGCGGTCGCTTGTTCAAGGGAGCACATCGATATGAGCGAGCACGGAAAAGCTGCGCCAGGCAGTTCGGACGGCGCGTTATCCCGCCTGCGTCCGCCCTACGCCTCGGTGCTCGACCTCATCGGCCAGACGCCGGTGGTCGAACTGACCAAATTCGACACCGGCAAGTGCCGGCTGTTCATCAAGCTCGAAAGCCAGAATCCAGGCGGCTCGATCAAGGACCGCATTGCGCTGTCTATGATTTCCGCGGCCGAGAAGGAAGGCAAGCTCAAGCGCGGCGGCACCATCGTCGAGGCGACCGCCGGGAATACCGGCCTCGGCCTCGCCCAGGTCGGCATCCCCAAGGGCTACCGCATCATCCTCGTCGTGCCCGACAAGATGTCGCGCGAAAAGATTCAGCATCTGCGCGCGCTCGGCGCCGAAGTGCGCATGACGCGCTCCGATGTCGGCAAGGGCCATGCCGAATATTACCAGGACATGGCCGAGAAGATCGCATCGGAAACGCCCGGCGCCTTCTACGCCAACCAGTTCGCCAACCCGGCCAACCCCGAGGCGCATGAGACCACCACCGGACCGGAAATCCTTGCCCAGCTCGATGGCGACCTCGACGCCGTGGTCGTCGGCGTCGGCTCCGGCGGCACGCTGACCGGGCTTGGTCGCTACTTCGCCAGAACATCGCCGAAGACCGAAATGGTGCTGGCCGATCCCGTCGGATCGGTGCTGGCGCCGCTGATCAAGACCGGCAAGATGGAAGAGGCTGGCAGCTGGACCGTCGAAGGCATCGGCGAGGATTTCGTGCCGCCCAATGCCGATCTGTCGCTGGTCAGGAAAGCCTATTCCATTCCAGACAAGCAGAGCATGCTGGCCGTGCGGGACCTGCTTTCCAAGGAAGGCATTCTCGCCGGCTCGTCTTCCGGCACGCTGCTGTCGGCCGCGCTTCGCTATTGCCGCGAGCAGACGACAGCAAAACGCGTCGTCACCTTCGTCTGCGACAGCGGCAACAAATATCTGTCCAAGGTGTTCGACGATTTCTGGCTGGCCGAGCAGGGGCTGGCCGAACAGGAACAGCATGGCGATCTGCGCGACCTCGTCATGCGCTCGCACCGCACCGGCGACACCGTTTATGTCGGCCCCGACGAAAGCCTGCTCAACGCCTATGGCCGCATGCGCCGCTCCGATGTCTCGCAGCTGCCGGTGCTGGACAATGGCAAGCTGGTCGGCATTATCGATGAGGGCGACATCTTGGCCAAGGTCGACGGCCCCTATGACGGCCGCTGGGACCGCTTCAACGCCCCGGTGCGCACCGCCATGACCTCCAATCTGCACACGCTGCAGGCCAATCAGACGCTGGATGCGCTGCTGCCGGTGTTCGACCGCAACGAGGTCGCCATCATCTTCGATGGCGACGAGTTCGTCGGCCTGATAACCCGTATCGACCTGATCAACCATTTGAGGCGCGCACGATGACTGCTGAAACATCCCCATCGGGCAAGAACCGCCTGGCTTTTTCCACGCGCACCATCCATGGCGGCCAGAGCCATGACCCGCTGACCGGCGCGGTGATGGTGCCGATCTACGCGACCTCGACCTATGGCCAGCAGTCGCCCGGCGTGCACAAGGGGTTTGAGTATGCCCGCAGCCAAAACCCGACCCGCTTTGCCTTCGAGCGCGCGGTGGCCGATCTCGAAAGCGGCTCGGCCGCCTTTGCATTCGCTTCCGGCCTGGCGGCGATCTCGACCGTGCTCGAGCTGCTCGACAGCGGCGCCCATATCGTTGCAACCGACGACATCTATGGCGGCTCGTTCCGGCTGATGGAGCGGGTGCGCAGGCGCTCGGCCAATCTGCAGGTGAGTTTTGTGGACTTCACCGATCTGGCGGCGGTGGAAGCAGCGATTCGCCCGGAGACAAAACTGCTCTGGGTCGAAACTCCGACCAATCCGCTGCTGCGTATCGTCGACCTCGAAGGCGTTGCGGCACTCGCCAGGCGCAAGGGCGTTTTGACGGTAGCCGACAACACGTTCTGCAGCCCCTACATCCAGCGGCCGCTGGAGCTCGGCATCGACATCGTCGTCCATTCGACGACAAAGTATCTCAACGGCCATTCCGACATGGTCGGCGGCGTCGCCATCGTCGGCGACAACAAGGATCTCGCCGCCCAGCTGAAATTCCTGCAGAACGCCATCGGCGCCATATCGGGCCCGTTCGACAGTTTTCTGGCGCTGCGCGGCATCAAGACACTGGCGCTCAGGATGGAGCGGCATTCCACGAACGGCCTGAAGATTGCGCAGTGGCTGGAGGCGCGAAAAGATGTGCGCCGCGTCGTCTATCCCGGCCTGGCCAGCCATCCGCAGCACGCCATCGCCGTCCAACAGATGCATGCTTTCGGTGGGATGATCTCGGTCGACCTCGACCGCGACCTCGCCGGCACCAAACGCTTCCTCGAACGGACGCAACTGTTCACGCTGGCTGAAAGCCTCGGCGGCGTCGAAAGCCTGATCGAACACCCGGCGCTGATGACGCACGGCTCGATCCCGGCGGAAAAGCGCGCGGAAATCGGCATTTCGGATTCGCTGGTGCGGTTGTCGGCGGGGATAGAGGATGGCGATGATCTGATCGCCGACCTGGACCAGGCGCTGCGGGGGTAGGCGTACCGGATGCGTACCGATGACAATGAGGGGCGGCGCTGACCGTCGAGATTAAATCCCAATCCGCCGCGCGTTAACACATTCAGCAGCTTTTGCTTAACTCTTCGCCGCTATGTCCCGCCCCGGGGAGGCATGGCGAGAGTGAGTGTGATGGACAACAACCCGGAAAAGCGCAGCGAATGGCGCGCCATTTTTTATGTGCAGGCCCGCGTGGCCATCCTGTTTGTCCCGGTCGTCGCCAGCCTTCTGATCATTGCCGCTCTTGCCGGCAACGACCACAGTTCCGACGCCCTCGACCGCACGGTTACGGGCTCGGTGAAATAGCGGCACGGCCGTCGGCTTGCCTGCCCGGGAACGGCCGCCTCAGAAAAACTTCGGGATCGGGCCGTTCTGCGGCGTCACGTCGCCTTCCAGGTCGATGAACGCCTCGTCGACAAAGCACCAGGCCCAGCCTTCCGGCGGGTCGTAGCCTTCGATGACCGGATGCTTGGTGGCGTGGAAATGCTTGGTGGCGTGGCGGTTGGGCGAGTCGTCGCAGCAGCCGACATGGCCGCAGGTACGGCAGAGCCTGAGATGCACCCACATCGAGCCGCTCTTCAGGCACTCCTCGCAACCGAGCGCGCTCGGCGTCACAGTCTTGATGTCGCGCGTGTGTTTGCATTCATCCATTATGCTCTCCTGGCCAGTTCGGGCGCTGCTGCGTCGGGTCGCGCGAGATAGGCGTGCAAGGCAGCCACCACCTGGGCGCCTTCGCCGACGGCGGCGGCGACCCGCTTGACCGAGCCTGCGCGCACGTCGCCGATGGCGAACACGCCGCTGCGGCTGGTCTCCATCTGGCCCGCCCCTATGTCGGCGCCGGTGCGCACGAAACCCCTGGCGTCGAGCGCGATATCGCACCCAGCCAGCCAATCGGTGTTGGGGTCGGCGCCGATGAACAGGAAGAGATGCTGGATCGGGCGCGTCTCGACGCCGCCGGGGTTGCGCCAGCGCAACTGGGTGAGATTGCCGCCTTCGCCTTCCAGCGCCTTGATCTCTGTCTCGCCAAGCACCTCGATGTTCGGTTGCGCCTCGATACGCTCGACCAGATAGCGCGACATGGTTTCCCTGAGGCCGCCGCGGCGCGCCAGCATCGTCACCTTGCGGACCTGGCTGGCGAGATAGACCGCCGCCTGCCCCGCCGAATTGCCGGCGCCGACCAGCGCCACTTCTTGCCCTGTGCATAGCCGCGCCTCGATCGGCGAGGCCCAGTAATGCACCGACGTGCCCTCGAACTCGGCCAGCTTGGCGATGTCGAGGCGGCGGTAGCGGGCGCCGCTGGCGATCACCACCGTGCGCGCGCGCAGGCTTTCACCGTCGCCGACGGCGAGCGTGTAGCCCTCGCCTGCTGCACCGAGCAGCTTGGCCTCGTCGGGGATGACTATTTCGACGCCGAATTTCTGCGCCTGGTTGTAGGCGCGCGCCATCAGCGCCATGCCGGAAATGCCGGTGGGGAAACCCAGATAGTTCTCGATGCGCGCGGAGGCGCCGGCCTGGCCGCCGAAGGCGCGGCAATCGAGCACGATGGTCGACAGCCCTTCGGATGCCGCATAGACCGCGGCCGCCAGCCCCGCCGGCCCGGCGCCGACAATGGCGACGTCATAGACCATGTCGGGATCGATCGGCCGCAGCAGGCCGATGCAGCGGGCAAGTTCGGTTTCGCCGGGATTGTGCATCAGCTTGCCGTTGGGGCAGAGCACGATCGGCAGATGGTGCGGGTCAACATGAAAATGCTCAATCAGCGTCTTGGCGCACGGGTCGCTGTCGGAATCGAGCGCGCGGTGCGGCTGGCCGCTGCGGCGCAGAAACCCCTGCAGCCGCAGCGTGTCGCCATTGCCGGCCGGGCCTACGACGATCGGTCCGCTGCTGCCACTTTCCAGGAGCCCGACGCGGCGCAGGATCAGCGCCCGCATGATCCGCTCGCCAAGGCTTGCCTCCTGCACCATCAGGTCGCGCAGCCGCTGCGAGGGGATGACGAAGGCCTCGACCGGCTCGGCCGCCTCCGCATTGACCAGCGACGGCCGGCTGGAAAGCTGCGCCAGCTCGCCGATGAAATTGCCTGGGCCATGGGTGACGATGGTCTCGCGCCGGCCGGGCCTGACATCCTGGGTGATATCGGCCGTGCCCGACAGGATGACGATCAGCCCCGGCGCCACAGTGCCGGCGGTGACGATGTGCTCGCCGGCGGCATAGGAACTCGCCTCGCCGAACCGGCGCATGCGCTCGATATCGGCGTCGCCCAGGATGGGAAACATCTGGTCGCGGCGGGTGACGGTGATCGGCTGGGTGGGTGGGGCCATAGGTAGAACGTAGCGCCGAGACGGCCGGGTTTGAAGTGGTTTGTTGGAGGACTGGCCGGAAGGGGAGGTGGCTCCCGCGCCAACTGGTTCGGATGCTTCGCATGGCCCCGCGCTGCAAGGCAAACAGCGCGCCGACCAGTGCGACCTTTATAAGGGCGAGCCCGAGCAGTACCGTCGGCAGTCCTCGCTCACCGGTGTGTTGCAGGAGCAGCGCGCCGACGAACGGCGCCGCGGCTATCGCGTTACGCCAAGCGCCTGGGGTGCGGTGGTATCCTCGGGCTCCCCGAAGGCAGATCCCGGCGAAAGCCC
Source organism: Mesorhizobium sp. M0317 (assembly GCF_040321555.1). Taxonomy (NCBI): domain Bacteria; kingdom Pseudomonadati; phylum Pseudomonadota; class Alphaproteobacteria; order Hyphomicrobiales; family Phyllobacteriaceae; genus Mesorhizobium; species Mesorhizobium sp. M0317. Next base: position 15,552 of record NZ_JAMYRV010000048.1, read on the forward strand.
ATTCGTCACATCTTTGTAGAGCGCTATCGGATGCGGGCGCCCCACCAGATATCCTTGGATTTCGGGACATCCTTCCCTCATCAGGAAGGCACGCTCGTCCTCTGTTTCGACACCCTCCGCGATGACAGGCAAGGCCAGCGCATTCCCCAGGCTGAGTATCGTGCGCACGATGGCGGCCGATTGGACATTCGAACCGACACCCGAAACAAAACTGCGATCGATCTTGATCTTGTCGAATGGAAACGCCTGCAGCGAGGACAGTGAGGCATACCCGGTGCCAAAATCATCCATCGAGACCCTGACGCCCAACGCCTTCAACCTCCGCAAAACCGACAAGGCAGTTGCCCGGTCGCGGATGAGAACCCCTTCCGTGATTTCCAGTTCCAGCCGCCCCGGAGCAAGGCCGGTCTCGTAGAGGATAGAATGAACGAGGCCTACCAGGTCCCCGAAACGGAATTGCACGGGAGAGAGGTTGACGGCGATCTGCAGCGGTGAGGGCCAGGAGGCCGCGTCTCTGCACGCCTGCCTGAGCGTCCATTCACCTATCTCAACGATCGTGCCATCCTGTTCGGCAAGCGAGACAAACGCGTTTGGGGAGATGAGCCCATGCTTTGGATGGTGCCATCGGGCGAGTGCCTCGAAACCAAAGATTTCGCCGTCCATCCTGGCTTGCGGCTGATAATGAAGCACAAGTTCGCCATGGGCGACCGCAGAGCGCAAATCTCGCTGCAAGGCGTAGCGCTCTCTTAGCCGCCTATCCATCTCAGGATCGAAGAATTGCACCATTCGACGACCGTCCGCCTTGGCCCGGTAGAGCGCTGCGTCGGCATTTGCCATCAGCGCCGCGGCATTCTCTCCGTCTTTCGGATAGATCGCCGCGCCGATGCTCACCCCGATCGAAATGTGCTGGCCCCGGATTTCGAATTTGCCTGCCGCCGATTCGAACAGACGGTCCGCAACATCCTTGGCACTCGCGGACCGGTCATCCATGGTCAGGACAACCGTGAACTCGTCGCCGCCCATGCGCGCGATAAACGCCTCAGGCGCCGCGGTTTGGAGACGCCGGGAGATGGTGCAAAGCAGATCGTCGCCGGCGGCGTGCCCGAAAACGTCGTTCGCCTCTTTAAAATGGTCAAGGTCGATGCTGAAGACGGCAAAGCTGGCGTGCGTTGCTTTTGCGCGCTCGAGCGTCGTGGCCAGGTGTGCTGCAAGCGCGGCTCGGTTCGCCAGGCCGGTAAGCGGATCGTGGTGCGCGAGATGCGCGATTTCCTCGTGCCGTGCCATCAGTTCGGTGCGCGCTACGTTCATGTTCTCGCGCGCGTCGTCCAGGCCGTGGGCGGCTTCCCTCACCTTGTCCTGGAGCAGGTTGAAGCTTTCGGCCATCTCTCCAAGTTCGTCACGAGAGTTTACCGTAACCGGCATGATATTCACGGAGGCATGCGCCGCAGCGAGGTCTCCCCGCCCCAGGGCGACCATGGCGAGAGAGAAATCCTTCAGCGTTCCGGATGTCAGACGCTTTGCCGCGTTGCTCACCTCGGTCGCCGAATGGGTGATCATTCCCGGCAAGATCAGGCCAACGCTGATGGTCAGCAGCGCGACAACGACAAAAATGTCCTCCAGCGCGGCGACCAATGAAGTGTCGCCTTGGGGAACGCTGCCGATCGCCAGGAAATAGCCGGCACCGTCAAGCACGAGCACAAAAAGCATGGCTCCGGTAAGCTTCAGGTGAAGCGTATGTGGCAGCAAGGGTAGACCGAGTGCGTATCGATCCTCCATCGTGCGCCAGGCGTAGAGCGCAGCACCCGAATATGCCAAAGCCAGACCGAACAGGACGGTAGGAAGGCCAAATTGCTGAAATCCCAGTATGGCGGTCAACAGCCATATTGCAGCCGCGCCTACGCCAAGGATGATCGTTCCCCTGGGAGCCCGGAAGGGTCGCTCGGCTTCGGGACTATCACGGCGCAAGAGCCAGACTGCGATGTTTGGCATGCAGATGCTGATCAGGTACGTAAAATTGGCCGCGGCGATCATCCAGAGCGGATACCCGCACAGCATGAAGCCGATTGCCGCGGCAGCTGTGAGCAGCGTTGCCGCCCAGGGACAATCTGTTGAGGTGCGCCTGGCCAGGAAGCTCGGCAGCAGGCCGTCTTCGCTCAGCTGCGCAAGGGTCCGCGCGGCGCCTGCCAATGGCTGCAACGTTCCATGGAACATGTTCAGCATGATGAGCCAGATGGCGGCCGCCTTGCCGAAACTCCCCAACAAGGGCGCAAAGGTGGGCCCGAGAGCTATGGCGAGGTCGGTACCGAGCGGCTCCGGCCCGAGCACACCCAGCCAGACAACCGGCAGGACCAGGAAATAGACGCCGGCCATTGCGGCGCTGGCCCACATCGCCAGAGGAATGTTGCGGTTGGGATCGATGGTTTCGCCAACATGGCAGGCTGCAGCCTCAAATGCCGGTGCGGCAAACCCGATCAGGTACAGTCCCGCCATCACCGACGTGATGTCGCCGAACAGGCCGGTAAACGGGCTGGTCAGGGCAAAATCCGTCGCCTGCCGCCAGTCGACCGAGCCACTGATGACCGGGACGAGGGATGAGAGAAACGCAAGCGTCGCGGAGGCAGTGGCGATCGGGATCGCCAGTTGGACCACCCACTTGATTCCACACAGGTTGACCGCCGTAAAGAATGCGATAAGCCCGCAGGCGACCGCCTCCACGGGGAGGCCCGGCAGGTACCATTGCTGGATTGCAGACGCTGAAAGAACCGCTGTCAGTCCGCAGGTCGGCACCCAACCCCACCAATAGCAGGTGCCCGTCAGAGCCGAGAGAACGGGACTGTAAGGTCGGAAGGCTTCGGCGCACGCTGCAGAGATACCGCCGACGCGGTTTGGCCACATGAGAACCAATTCGGTCCACGCAGGCGCGGCGGCCCAGCTTAGAAGCAGACCAACAACCAGCAAAGGAACCGCAGCGCTTCCTTGACCGGGAATATTCCCCTGGCCGACAAAAAGGGCGGCAATCAGAAACAGGCTTTGATTGCTGCCACCCATGGCGAGCGCTGTCGTGCCCATCCATCCCAAGGTTCTCGGGTGCGGTCGTGAAGGCGTGAGGCCCGGCATTCAGAGACATCCATTCGAGTGCGGAGCGCTGTCTGACTGGCGAATGTAACCTGCGGAGATATGTCTGTCGAACGTCGCGCTCCCGAAGTCAAAGTTGGACCTTAGGTGAGACGTATTAAGACTTCGTACCAAATCCGATCCCGCTGATGATCACTGTCAACTTCCGGTGGCTGCGGTTCAATCATGCTGATGCCGGTCCGAATGGCTCGATCTCCTCCGATCCGGGATATCATTTCCAATTTTATCTAATCGCCCACTATGGAAGAGCGATCGAATAGTCGCGAATACAGCCTAATATCGCTTATTATCGACAAATCTCGTGATTGCGGAGCGTGACCGCCTTTGACTTCGTACCTCGCCATCGTGGGGGCAAGCACCGAGACTTCACGCCGTGCCTCAAGTTGGAGCTAACTTGTGCGAGCATGCCGCATAGCCCCGCGTTGCAGGGCAAACAGCGCGCCGACCACGCTGGGCGCGGCGGTCGGCCTTGGCGCGCTGGTGGGTCCTTCCCAGGCCGGCGCCCGTACGGTCGAGATGGCGATCGCCCGCTACCATCATCCGATCTGGACCAAACTGGCCTCGGTGACATTTGTGACCATAGGCGTGGCGACGCTCTGGACCGGCCTGCCTGTTCTGCCGGCCGCGCTGATACGGCGCCGGCATCGGCTCGCATGGCCGGGTATCTTCACATGCAGCGACATGGTGTTCTGGACGATGCTTGAGCGCGACGCGACCTCGCCAGCGGGCACGCCTTCGACGCCGGCCCGCAGCAGGAATGTGTTCAGCACCAGAACACTTGGGATCAGCGTTGCGGGAGCCTGCACACGTGAGTACTTCGCCCTTACAAGCCTTCCGGCTGGTCCTCGAGGACGAACGAAGCTGCAATCAGGTCATCGCCGCTGATGCGGCCACTGCCGCCAACCATGATGGATGCGACTTTCTGAAAGGTCTTCATGTCGGCCTCTGTTATGCGCGCATCGCGCATTCTCGCCCTGAGCGAACCCAGGCGGGCATCGAGGGCTGGCGATGTCTCGACGTCATCGATCATCTTCGATCATCCTGGAGCGCAATGTTAAATCCGCAGCCCGCCGCCATGGTCGGCGGCGGGCTGCAGCTATTCGATCAGTCGTAGACCTTCACAATTTTCCGGGTGCCGGGGTCGACCAGGACGGTGCGGTTGTCGACCACGACATAGCGGTATTTGACGTTGGGAACTTCGTGCAGCTCGACCGTATCAGGCAAGGCACTGCCGACGTTCAGCTCCACGCCCGGGATCTTCACCGAAGCCAGCGGCTGCTTTTTCACATATTCGCGGACGACCGTATCCTGCTCCGGTGTGATGACGACATCCTGAGCTGCGGCGCCGCCGACGCCAGCCAAAAGCAACAAGCCTGCAGCGGCACTTGCAAAGTGGATTTTCATGGTTTTCTCCTCGCGTAATCCGGCGACGGCACCACGCCTGTTCGCCGGGGGACCGAACTTGAGATCAGCCAGATTGTTCCTATGACTTCAGTCCGCGGCGAACCAGACCAAAGTCGGATATCAGCTAAGACCCAAGTCCCGAGGCGGAACGTTCAAGCGGGGCAGGCGTTTCCCAAATGCAACTAAATAAAACAGGAGAGGAACACATGGCCGACGGCCCAACTGTTGTTAATTCTGGTGGTGGGGGCGGCACTGCGATTGCTGTTGTTCTTGCACTTATTGCAGTCGTAGTATTGCTTATTTTTACCGGCGTCATCAATATCCGCGGCGACGGCGGCAAGGATATCAACGTCAAGGTTGAAGCGCCAAAGGTGGAAGCTCCGGCTGCACCCGCAAAGCCTGCGGCACCTGCCCCAGCCCCTGCGAGTGGCGGCTGATCTGCTCGTATCCACGCTTCCGAACTGACCTATGAAAAGGAAATTCCCATGACCAGATATTTCGTCAGCGCCGCCGGCGCCCTCGTCCTTATGGCGGGCATCGGCACCTCGTTTGCCGAGGACGTTATTGTTCTCAAGCCCGAACAACAGACGGTCGTTCGCGAATATATCCATAAGCAGAAGCTGGCATCAGTCAGTTTGCTCGGCGTCGAACTCAACGTCGGCACGGCACTTCCCGACACTGTCGAGCTCCACGCAATCGACGTTCCGGATGTCCGCTACAAGTATACGGTTGTCGGAGATCATGCGGTTCTCGTCGATCCCGACACGCGCAAGGTCGTGCAGATCATCGAGTAACGCGCGAGCCCGCCGCGCCGATCAGGCGGGGCGGGCTTTGGCTGCGCTGTGAAGGCTCTACGGGCAGCCGTTTTCTGAACGGGAGGATGTCTGATGTTTAGCGACAAGGAAACTTGGGTCCTGGAAGCTGCCTTACTCGCAGCAATTCCAATTTGCGTAGCCGTCACCGCACTCGTGGCATTTTTGACCGCGGCCTGGATATGAACCGCTTCCTCTTTGTGATGGGCGACTTTCTATCCCGGCCACCGGGCTTCTATGTCCTTCTTGTAGCCATGCTGCTCTGTACTGCGTTGGTGCCATTCGGCCTGACCAATGTGGTCACCTACGCATTGTCGGTAGCGGCCATCGTGATCACCGGCGTTGTGCTGATCCAGGGTTACCGCGACACGGCCGCCATCCACGCCAAGCTTGATGAGATTATCGTTTCGCTGAATGAGACCAGAAACGATGTCGTCGGCTTGGAGCATGCCGAGCCGGAGGAGATTCGGGAGAAGCTCCAGACACTCGAAGAAGAAGCAATGAAAGCGGTTCGCCCGCCGCATTGACCCTCCGCTGGACTATCTGTCATCCATCAACAAAAAAGCCCGGAAACCGGGCTTTTTTGCTTCGCGTCTAAATCATTTCGGACTTATCCGAAACGGGAATTTGGTGCCCAGAAGAGGACTCGAACCTCCACTCCTTGCGGAACACGGACCTGAACCGTGCGCGTCTACCAATTCCGCCATCTGGGCTGGTGCGGGCTCATGTAAGCGGGCAAACGATATGTGTCAACGCGCTTTTTCGAGGGCCGCTGCCTGCCGGCTTAGTTTCCCGGGGGTCAGCGCCGCCCCTCACCTGCCTGCCGGCATCCTCTCCCCGTACAGTGACGGGGAGAGGGGCGCTCTCATCGATGATTTTCGCCGGTCACCTGCGTCACACGAAGAGCGCCGAGGCTGCGGCCAGCCCTTTCTCCCCGTCACTACACCGGGAGAACTGCCCGGCAGGGCAATGAGGGGCAGCGCCGACTCGGCGAATGAGTTGGCCGAAAACCTCACCCCTCCAGCACGTCCTTCGACGCCACGGTGGAATCGGCGTTGAGCTCGTAGATCACCGGCACGCCGGTGCCGAGCTCGAGCTTGACGATCTCCTCGCCGCTCTTGCCGTCCAGCGCCATGATCAGCGCGCGCAGCGAATTGCCATGCGCGGCGACCAGCACGGTGCCGCCTTTCAGAACATGCGACTGCATGTCGTGCAGGTAATAGGGCCAGACGCGGGCGCCGGTGTCCTTCAGGCTTTCGCCGCCGGGCGGCGGCACGTCGTAGGAGCGGCGCCAGATGTGCACCTGCTCCTCGCCCCACTTCTGGCGCGCGTCGTCCTTGTTGAGGCCGGAGAGATCGCCATAGTCGCGCTCGTTCAGCGCCTGGTCGCGGATCGTCTTCAAATCGCTCTGGCCGACCGCGTCGAGAATGTGCTGGCAGGTCTTCTGCGCCCGGATCAGCGCCGAGGTGAAGGCAAGGTCGAATTTCAAGCCGCGTGCCTTGAGCTTCTGGCCGGCTTCCTTGGCCTCCTTGTGGCCCTGCTCGGTAAGGTCGACATCGCGCCAGCCGGTGAACAGGTTCTTCAGGTTCCATTCGCTCTGGCCGTGGCGCACGAGCACGAGAGTTCCCGACATGTTTGCTCCTTCAAAATTATGGATAGTTTAGCTCAAGCCGAGCACGTCCCGCATGGAATAAAGTCCGGGCTTTTTACCGCGCGCCCAGAGCGCGGCCTTGACCGCGCCGCGGGCAAAGATGGCGCGGTCCTCGGCATGGTGCGACAGCGTGATGCGCTCGCCGGTCCCGGCCAGGATGACGCTGTGGTCGCCGACCACCGAGCCACCGCGCAAGCTGGCAAAGCCGATCGTTCCTGGCTTGCGCACGCCGGTATGGCCGTCGCGTGACCGCACATCGTTGCCGGCAAGGGAAATGCCGCGTCCCGCCGCCGCCGCTTCGCCGAGCAGCAAGGCGGTGCCCGAGGGCGCGTCGACCTTGTGCTTGTGATGCATTTCGAGGATCTCGATGTCGAAATCCTCTGGACCGAGCGCGCGCGCGGCCTGCTCGACCAGCACCGCCAGAAGATTGACGCCGAGGCTCATATTGCCGGATTTGACGATCGTCGCGTGGCGCGCCGCGGCCTCGATCCTGGCGTCGTCTTCCGCCGAGCAGCCGGTGGTGCCGATGACATGGGCAATGCGTGCCTGCGCGGCATAGCCTGCGAATTCGACGGTGGCTGCCGGCATGGTGAAATCGAGCACGCCGTCGGCCTTGGCGAACACCGGCAGCGGATCGTCGCCGATCGTCACATTGATGATGCCGATGCCGGCAAGCTCGCCCGCATCCCTGCCGAGATAGGGCGATCCGGTTCGTTCGACCGCGCCGACGACGCGGGCGCCGGGGATCGAATGGATGGCGCGGATCAGCGTCTGGCCCATGCGGCCGGCCGCCCCCACCACCACCAGGCCCATTTCGCTGGATTCGCTCATGCTGTTCTCCCCACCGCCTTCTTGGCGCGGCTGCGCCGGACCGGAGTTTGGACGGGCTTCGAGTCGTCGACAAGCCCCAGTCCGTTCTTGCCTTGAATGCGGTGGAAGCGGGCGTAGACACTGTTTGGATCGGCCATCAGTGCGGCATGGGTGCCTTCCTCGACCAGGCGCCCCTCTTCAAGCACGATAATGTGGTCGGCGTTGACGACCGTCGACAGGCGATGCGCTATCACGATGGTGGTGCGCCCTTCCATCACATGGGTCAGCGCCTCCTGGACGCGCGCCTCGGCCTCGTTGTCGAGCGCCGAGGTCGCTTCGTCGAGCAAAAGGATCGGCGCGTTGCGCACGATCGCCCGCGCAATCGAGACGCGCTGGCGCTGGCCGCCGGAAAGTGTCGAGCCGCCCTCGCCGACGGGCGTGTCGTAGCCCTGCGGCTGCTGACGGATGAACTCGTCGGCCGCCGCCAGCACCGCCGCCCGCTCGATCTCGGCGTCGGTCGCCGAAAGTCGGCCAAAACGGATGTTGTCGCGTATGCTGCCTTCGAACAGATAGGGCGCCTGCGAGACATAGGCGATCGAGCCGCGCAGCGAGTGCTTGGTGACTTTGGAAATGTCCTGGCCATCGATCTCGATCGAACCCTTGTCGACATCGTAGAAGCGCTGCAGCAGCGCCACGAGCGTCGTCTTGCCGGCACCCGAGGCCCCGACCACCGCCGTAACCTTGCCGGCCGCGGCGGTGAAACTCAGGTTCCTGATCACCGGCATGTCGGCGCTGTAGCCGAACGTCACATTGTCGAAGCGAACCTCGCCGGTGGTGATCCTGGCTTCGACCGCGTCGGGCGCATCGCCCTGTTTAGGCTCCAGGTCGAGCAGCTCGTAAATCATCCGGGCGTTGACCAGGGCACGTTCCATACCGACCTGCGTACGAGCCAGGCGCCGTGCCGGATCGTAGGCCATGATCAGCGCGGTGATGAAGGAAAACACCGCGCCTGGTGGTTGTCCGAGCACCAGCGCCCGGTAGCCGGAATAGGCAAGGACGGAGGTAATGGCGAGACCGCCCAAAATCTCGGAAATCGGCGACAGCCGCTCCGCGACCCGGGCGATCTTGTTGTTACGTTGCTCGGCCGTATCGGCCATGATGCCGATCCGGCGCGCCAGCTCGGCTTCCAGGGTGAAGGCCTTGACGATGGCGATGCCTTGCGTGGCCTCCTGTACGGACCCGTTCAGCCGCGAGTTGATCAGCACCGATTCCCGGTTGATGCGCCGCAATCGGCGGGTGATGTAGACGACGGCCCAGATCAGCGGCGGCCCGATCAGCAGCGAGCTGAGCGACAACACCGGATCCTGGTAGATCATGACGCCGACGAGGGCGATCAGCGAGACCGCGTCGCGGCTGATGGAGGTCAGCGTCAGCGACAGCAGATCGCGAACGCCGCCGACATTCTCGTTGACCTGTGCCGCCAGCCGACCGGAACGCGTATCGTTGAAGAAGTCGACGCCGAGCTTCATCAGGTGGTCGAAGCTGCGCTTCTGGTAGCGGGCGACCAGATTGTTGCCGATCTTGGCCAACGCGACCGCCTGGCCGTAACCGGCGAAGCCGCGCAGCACGGAGGCGGCCATGAACCCGGCGCAGATCCAGACGATCATGTCGCCGCGTCGTTCGTAGAAGATCTCGTTGATCATCGGGGCCATGATCCACGCCGTGAAGGCGGTGGTGGCGGAAACAATCAGCAGGCAGCCGACGGCAACGACATAGGTCCAGCGATATTCACTACCGTTTTCGGCCAGGATGCGGCGCAGCACCGCAGTGACCTCAGCTGGCTGGACTTTCAGTTTGAGTGGACTTTGAGCGGTCAAATCGCGGGCGCTTCGTGGTTTGCTAGAGCATGATGCCGAGAAGTGTGAAGCGGTTTTCGGACGACATCATGCTCTATCTCTTTGATTTAGAGCCGGATGATTTCAGGTCGATTCGATCTGAAATCAACCGGCATCTAGGGATGCCAGGCTGGAATTCGGCCCCCTCTTAGCGCCCCGGCTACGGCTTGCCTATGGCGAAACTTCGTCGCGGCTCGAGGTCAGGATCACGAAAGCGGCAGCCATTTCCAGGAACAGACCCATGTTCGGGACGAAATGGATTACGTGCGCCAGCGCCGCCCCGCGGTCTGGACGCCGAACAGCGACGGGTTGCGGGCATAGGCGGCAAGGCCCAGAAGCGCTGCCAGCGGGTGGGTGATGACATAGACCGGCATCGAGGCCATCAGCGCGCTGTGCGGCGCTTTGTCCTCGAAGGCGGCACGGAAATTGCCTTCCTTCAGTGCCGGAACGATCTTTTGCGCGATGCCGCCGGTCAAAAACACGCCGCCGCGGCTCATGAACACCAGCGCGAGGTCGCCGGCGGTGCGGCCGAGGCAGGTGACGAACAGCGCCAGCGCTTCCTCGGCAACCGGGTCGGTCTTGGCCAGCGCCGCCCCGGTGATTTCGGCCGGCGTGGTGAACGGCGCCGGCTTGCCGTCGGCCTTGGCGACCGCCCGGTAGACATTGACCAGACCGCGCCCGCACAGGATCTGCTCGCCCGAAATGCGGCCGTCCAGCTTTTCGATATGCGGGAACACCTCGAAATCGCGCGGCGTCCGCGGACCGATATCCATGTGGCCGCCTTCGCCAGGCACCGGGATCCAGTGGTGGAGGGCATGAACCAACCCGGCGACGCCGAGGCCGGTGCCGGGGCCGAGCACGACGCGTCCGGCATTCTCCTCCGGCGTGCCGCCGCCGATCTTTTCCATATGCTCTTCGCCGAGCGCCACGACGGCCAGCGCCTGCGCCTCGAAATCGTTGAGCACGACGATGTCGCCCAGGCCCAGATTGGCAAACATCTGCTTCGGCTTCACCACCCAGGGACAGTTGGTAAGCGGGATCTCGTCGCCATCGACTGGTCCGGCGATCGCCAGCACTGCCGAATTCGGCCGGATGGACGACCGGTCGAGCACCGCCGCCTGGATCGCCTCGTCTATGGTGGCGAAATTGGCGGTTTGCACGATATGCGGCTCACCGGCTTCCGAATTTGCGTCGAGCACGATCGAAAAGCGCGCATTGGTGCCGCCGATGTCGCCGATCAGCACTGGAAACCGCAACGCGGTGTCGTCGTCGCCTGACATGCTCTTGCTCGTCCCCTTTGCGGCGCCGTTGCGACCGTTTCAATCGCCCGGTTTTTCAATCGCCCGGTTTTTCAATCGCCCGGTTTTTCAATCGCCCGGTGTTCAATCGCCCGGTGTTCAATCGCCCGGTGTTCAATCGATTGACTAGCGCATGGCCCCGGAAAGGGAAAGCGTCAGTTCGCCATCACTGTCCGACGTTTGCCGGCGGCCGTCGCCTTGGCAGGGGAATGCCGATCTCCGGCGTGGCGGTGAATGCGTTGGCTGCGTTTGGCAACCCGCCCGCATTGCCCGCAATAGGCGGAGGCGCGTCGGGTTCCGGCGCCCTGGCGGCGATCGGCACGCCGCCGCCGCGATAGGTGACGGCTTCGGCCGAGTCGGCATCGGGCTGGTCGAGCACGAACTGGCATTGTTTCGGCAGGTTCGCCATTGTCATCAGGTCGCGCGCCGTGGGCGCGTCCGGGTTCTTGTTGGGCCGCCACGGCTCCTCGGTAAACCACCAGGCCAGCGGCTTGCCGCAGCCGTCATCGTCGGGCGTCGCTTCCTGCCCCTTGCAGTTGGGCGAGCCCGGCTGGCAGCCGATGCGGATGTGGAAATGATAGTCATGGCCCCAGAACGGCCGGATTTTTCTCAGCCAGGTACGGTCGCCGGTGACGGTGTCGCACAGCTTCTTCTTGATGCCTGGATTGACCAGGATGCGCTCGACTTCCGGATAGCTCGCGGCGCGCTTCAACAGCTTGGTATGTATCGGCTTCCACAGCCTGTCCTTCACCAGATGCGTCTTGTCGTCGACCATCAGCGTGGCGCTGATGTTTTCGCGCTCCTGGGTGGTGAGCTTGCGGTCGGGCATCGGCGTCAGCCAGATGTCGGCGTCGAGGCCGATCTGGTGCGAGGCGTGCCCGGTCAGCATCGGCCCGCCGCGCGGCTGAGAGATGTCGCCGATCAGAAGCCCCGGCCAGCCGTCGGCGGCGGCATCGCGCGACAGTTTCTCGATCAGCGCAATCATCGTTGGATGACCCCAGCGCCGGTTGCGCGAGGGACGCATCACCTCCCAGTTCTGGCCGTCCATCGGAATGGCGACGCCGCCAGTGAAGCAGCCCTTTGAATAGAAGCCGAAGGATTGCGCCGCAGCCACCGCCGGCAGCTTCTTGGCGCCGAACAGGTCTTTTGCCCGTGGCTCGGCCGTGATTGCGCCCGCCACCAGCCCGGCCAGCGCCACGATCGCCAGCGCCGCCGTCAGGAACGGCCGTCTGCCGGTCAAGGATCGCATCGAAATCGTCATGAACCCCACTGCAAAAGTCCGCAACACAATCGAATCATATCACCCTCGGGCTCGCGTTTCGATTATCTACCTTCATCGGGCTGCGCGGCTCGCCGTCGCGCCAGCTGCCGTCGGCCCACATCCGATCGAACGCCTGGCGGTAGTCCGGATAGCGGAACCGGTAGCCCGCTGCCTTGATCGCGGCGTTGGCGACGCGCTTGTTCTCGCCATAGAAGGACCGCGCCATGGGCGAAAGTTGGGCGGTCTCGAAAGGAATCTCCGGCGGCGGCTCGACGCCCATCAGCGAAGCGGCATAGGTGACGACATCCTGCGGCGGCGCCGGCTCGTCATCGGTGATGTTGAAAATGCCGCCTCTATTGCCACCGATGAGGTGCCAGAGCGCGCCGGCGATGTCGTCGCAATGGATGCGGTTGAACACCTGGTCGGGCTTGACCAGCCGCCTGGCCGTGCCGTTTTCCAGATTGACCAGCGCGTTGCGACCCGGCCCGTAAATGCCGGAAAGCCGCAGGATGGCCACCGGCTTGCCGGTCTCGAGTCCAAGCTGCAGCCAGCCCCGCTCGGCCGCCACTCGCATCGACGAGCGTTTCGACACCGGCCGGCATTCGGCCGTTTCATCGACCCAGGCACCGTCATAATTGCCATAGACGCCGACGGTCGAGAGATAGCCGATCCAGCGAAGCGCCGGCATCGCCTCGATCGCCTTGCGCGCGGCGAGAAGCACAGGGTCGCCGGCCTCCTCCGGGGCTACGGAGATGACAAGATGGGTGGTGGTCTCCAGCGTTTCGCCGATTTCAGGTGTCAGGGCGCCGTGAAACAGCAGCGGCGCGATGCCGGCCTGACGCAATGCCTCGAATTTCTCGGCCGAGCGCGTGGTGCCGAAGATCGTAATCGCCTCCGCATTGGCCCGTGCAAAGGCTTTGCCCGAATAGCCGGCGCCGAAGATAAAAACCTGTTTTTCGCTCATGCGTGCGCCTCAATTGGCAATACGGACAGCCATTCGCCCCGCACTGTCGTGTCGGTTTCAGTGTTCGAGTAGATCGCCGCCTGCCTGTTGAATTCGGCGGCCGGCACCAGCCGCGACAGCGCCCAGATCGCCGCGCCGCGCACCAGCGGCGAGGCATCGCCAAGCAGATCGCGCACCGGGCCGGCCAGCGAAACATCGCCGGAATTGCCGGCGGCAACCAGCACATTGCGGACAAAGCGGTCGCGGCCGATGCGCTTGATCGGCGAGCCGGAGAAAAAGGTCCGGAACGCCGTGTCGTCTAGCTGCAACAGCTCGCCCAGCGGCGGCTCGCGCAGTTCGTCGCGGGCAGCAAGCTTGGCTTCCGAAGCGGCGCGGGCAAACTTGTTCCACGGGCAGGCGGCAAGGCAATCGTCGCAGCCATAGATGCGGTTGCCGATCTTTTCGCGGAATTCTTGCGGGATCGGCCCCTTGTTCTCGATGGTCAGGTAGGAGATGCAGCGCCGGGCATCGAGCCGATAGGGCGCCGGAAAGGCATCGGTCGGGCAGGCGTCGAGACAGGCGCGGCAGGAACCGCAATGGTCTACCTCGGTCGCATCGGGCGTGAGCTCAGCCGTGGTGAAGATGGTGCCGAGAAATAGCCAGGAGCCGTGCTCGCGGCTGACCAGATTGGTGTGCTTGCCTTGCCAGCCGAGCCCGGCGGCCTCAGCCAGCGGCTTTTCCATAACCGGGGCCGTATCGACGAAAACCTTCACGTCGCCGCCGGCCCGCGCCACGATCTTGCCGGCGATCTCCTTCAGCCGGCCTTTCATCACCTCGTGATAGTCGCGGTTTTGCGCATAGACCGAGATCGCACCGAGATCGCGCCTTGCCTGCAGCGCACGCGGATCGTGGTCGGGGCCGTAATTCATTGCCAGCACGATGATCGAGCGCACCTCGGGCCACAGCGTCGAAGGCTCGCTGCGGCGTTGGAGCGTCTCCGCAATCCACGCCATCGAACCGTGAAAACCATCGGCGACGAACTCGGCCAATCTGGCCGGTGCCAGCGGGATCGCATCGGGCGTGGTGACGGCAACCGCATCGAAGCCTGCGCGCCGCGCCTCGGCGTCGACCAGCGCGCGCAGGGTTTGGCTTCTAGAAGTCGAGGTCCGCATAATGCGACACCGGCGACAGGCCGCGCACTCGGTCGGTGAGCAGCGGCCGGAAGGACGGCCGCGATTTCACCCGCGTGTACCATTCGCGCGCCGCGGCATGCTCGCGCCAATCGATCTCGCCGAGATAATCCAGCACCGACAGCGTCGCGGCCGCCGCCAGGTCGGCATAGGTGACCTTGCTGCCGGCCAGCCAATGACGGGTGCCGGCCAGCCAGTTGGTGTACTTCATGTGCTGGCGAATGTTGGCGCGCGCCGCGCGGATCGCCGCCGAATCGGGGGAACCGCCGCCCGCCGCTTCCGGCATCACCGGCTTCAGCACGCGCTCGCGCACCAGATGCCGGGTCACTTCGCTCTCGGCCTTGTTGAGATACCAGTCGGTCAGGCGGCGGATTTCGGCGCGCTGCATCGGGTCTTCCGCAAACAGGCGCTTGTCGCGCTTCAGGACACCACGTGTTTCGTCGAGATATTCAGCGATCACCATGGCGCCGACGATCGGCACGTCGCCTTCGGCCAGCAGGATAGGCAAGGTGCCGGCGGGGTTCAGCGCCAAAAACTCCTTGCGCCGCGTCCACGGTTTTTCCTCGATCAGCGCCAGCTCCTCGCCATATTCGCCGAAGGCGAGGCGCACGAAGCGGCAGGTGGCGAACATCGGGTGATGGAAAAGCGTCAGCATGATTCCGCGATATTAAGGCGCACTGGCGAATCGCCGTCCGCACCGGTAAGTGTTGGCGGCCCGTCATGCGGCCGTCACGGTGCTGCGACCTATAGGGGGACTTCCGCGCCGTGACAAGCAAGCCCTTTTGCCAGCCGTTTCCTTCCGTCCCTTGAATGCCGAGGTTGCCATGGATAGCCACACCATCGTCGAAGCCCTGCTGCTCGGCCTGCTGGAGGGGCTGACCGAGTTCATCCCGGTCTCCTCGACCGGCCATATCCTGCTCGCCGGCCATTTCCTCGGCTTCCATTCCACCGGCAAGGCCTTCGAGATCCTGATACAGCTCGGCGCCATCCTGGCGATCCTCAGCGTCTATTTCCGCCGCCTGTGGCAGATGCTGCTCGACCTGCCGCATGACCGGCTGACGCGGCATTTCGTCATCGGCATCCTGATCGCCTTCCTGCCGGCGGCCATCATCGGCGCGCTGGCGCATGATTTCATCAAGACGGTGCTGTTCGAATCGCCAAGGCTGATCTGCATCATGCTGATCGTCGGCGGCGTCGTGCTCTTGGTCGTCGACCGCATGAAGCTGCAGCCGGTCTACCGCGATGTCGAGCGCTTCCCGACAAGGCTTTACCTGCAGATCGGCCTGTTCCAGTGCCTGTCGCTGATCCCCGGGACGTCGCGCTCCGGTTCGACCATCGTCGGCGCGCTGCTGCTGGGCGTCGACAAGCGCGCGGCGGCGGAATTCTCCTTCTTCCTCGCCATCCCGACCATGGTCGGCGCCTTCGCCTTCGATCTGTTCAAGAACCGCAACGTGCTGAGCAGCGCCGACCTGCCGATCATCGCCATCGGCTTCATCGCCGCCTTTGTTACCGCGCTGATCGTCGTGCGCTTCCTGCTCGATTACGTCTCGCGCAACGGCTATTCGCTGTTCGGCTGGTGGCGCCTGGTGGTGGGAGCGGTTGGGTTGGTGGCGCTTTTCATTTGGGGGTGAGCTTTACCCTCCCCCTTGTGGTGGGGAGGGTCGATCCGCAAAGCGGATCGGGGTGGGGGCGCCACACCCCCGCCCCGTTTCGCCAACGACGAGTCGCGTTGCTTGCTCACCGACCCTCCCCACAAGGGGGAGGGTAAAGGCCGCTAACTCCTCCCATAAAACGCGTTCTCGACATGCACCGGCCAGCGCCAGGGCAGCACCGCGATCATGTCGAAGCGCATTGACAATCTGCCGTAGTCCGGCTGCCGCGACAGCCAGATGTCGGCGGCGCCTTCGATGCGGCGCTCCGATTGGTGGCCGATCGCCTCCATCGCTTCCATCAGCGTGCGCCGCGCCTTGACTTCGACGAACAGCACCAGGTCGCCGCGCCTGGCGATCAGGTCGATCTCGCCGAAGCGGGTGCGATGCCGGCGGGCGAGGATGCGATAACCTTTCAGCATCAGCGCCGCTGCCGCCAGCCACTCGCCGCGATGGCCGCGCCGATAGGCTTTTTGGCGGCTGGCGGCCGGGCGCTCAGCCACCTTCGCCTTCTCCAACCGCATCCCTGAGTTCCAGCAGCCGCCGGTAAAGCGCCTGCTTCTGCCCGCCAGTCATCTTCGCCGCCTCCGCCGCCGCCTTGGACGCCGGCATTTCGGCGGCCAGCGACAGCAGCAGCCTGTCGATGTCGGCGGGTTGGTCGGGCTTGATCTCGGCGGGCCCGACGCAGATGACGATCTCGCCCTTCGGCGTGTCAGCCGCCGCATAGTGGTCGGCCAGCGCCTGCAGCGTTCCCGTCCGCATCTCTTCAAAAGTCTTGGTCAGCTCGCGGCCGATGGCGGCCTTGCGCGCGCCGCCCAACGCCTCGACCATGGCGACCAGCGTTTCGGCCAGCCGACGCGGCGACTCGAAGAAGATCAGCGTTGCCGGCACCGCCCTGAACGTTTCGAGCTTTGTCAGCCGCTGCCCAGATTTCACCGGCAGAAACCCGGCAAACAGGAAGGCGTCGGACGGCAGGCCCGACGCCGTCAGCGCCGCCAGCGGCGCCGATGGGCCGGGGATCGGCACCACGCGCAGGCCGCGCTCCAGCGCTTCGCCGACCAGCCGGTAGCCTGGGTCGGAGATCAGCGGCGTGCCGGCATCCGAAATCAGCGCCACGCTCTGCCCGGCCTCGAGTGCCGCGATCAGCTTCGGTCCGGCCTCGCCGGCATTGTGTTCATGATAGGCCGTGGTGCGGCGGCGGATGCCGTAGCGGTCGAGCAGCACGCGCGAGACGCGGGTGTCCTCGCAGGCGACGACGTCGGCGGCCGCCAGCGTTTCCAGCGCGCGCAGCGTGATGTCGGAGAGATTGCCGATCGGCGTCGCCACCAGATACAGCGCCGGCGCCAGCGGCCGGACTGCGATCTCGGTCTGCCCGATCACATAGCTGCGTTTCTCGCCGGTCACCGGGTCTCTCCATTTCGCCCTGTTTGGCATGGCGCGCGCCGGGTTGCAAAACTCCCGAACGTCGGGCCAAACCTGACGCCGATGTAACCCGGCGGCCATGTCTTTGCCACAGTGGGGAACGAAAGCGTGGCTGGCGGATTGAATACCTGAGTCTCTTGAGGAGGAGGACAGGATGGACAGCCTGGAATTGCAGGACGTTTTCGAGCCCTATTATGCCGAGCGCAAGCGCTTCACTGCGCGAAAGGGCAAGCGTGCGCTCGCCGAAAGCGACACCGGCCTGGCCAGTCGGACGGCCACCGCCTTGCCGACGAATGTCAGGCTTTCGGACAACAAACCGGACAGCACGACGGAGCACTGACCGTACGATGCCCAATCGTTTCGATATCTTCATCACCCGTCTTGAAACGAAGAGCGCCCGCGAAGGCGCGCCGCCGCATCCGATGAACGACCAGAACAGCGTCCGCCGGGACAAGAGCGACGCCAAGCCGGCCCGGACCGGAGAGGCGCATGCCGAGAAACACCGCGGCAAGCGCCGCTTCAAGCACGACGCTTGACCTTCGCGATTGGCGAGGACCACCCTCACTTCGTCATCACGGGCGAGCAAGGAGCGAAGCGACGCGGCGCAGACTCGAGGATGACGAACGCGTGGTTGCGAAGCCCCCATAGTTCAATCGAGATATCGCGAAGCCCGTGCCTTCAGAAGGTCGATCAACTCCGGATCCATGGATCCGTAGTCATCCGGGATGTCGAGGCAGATGACGCGGGCCTTCTTCAGGCTCTCCTTGAATTCTTCTGCAGCTTGGTGCGGTGCGCTTTTTCCATCACGAAGACGATGTCGGCCCAGGCGACCAGTTCATGCGTCAGCGGCGTGTCTGCATCGTGATTGGTGCCGGCCGACTCGACCTCGATATCCCTACGTTTGGAGAACACCTGCTCGGCGGTCGGGCTGCGCAAGCGGTTCTGGCTGCAGACGAACAGGACGTTCTTCACCGACTACTCATCCCAGATCTTACGCAGATTTTTGCTGAGAGGGATGTACTGATCAAATGTGAGTCCATTCAGATCAAACTCGAGCAACTCATCCTTGGCGATTCCGCGAAGCTTGTTTCCAATATATGTTATGAAACTGAGGACAACGCTGAATTCGCTCAAGTGGGTCAATTTTAGTTTCGATGTGACCGTTGCGTTCCTGATGAAAATCGCCTGAGCCTCAAAGAGGTCGTCTTGCTCTGGAGATCTCAAGATTTCGGTCAATCCAAACTCGAACACATCATCCGTGTTCAATGTCATCAAGGTCTCGTGGATCAGGAACGTCATCGCAGGAGTCACCTCGGATGCGGCGCTGGCACGCCAGCGGTTCAACAAGTCGACTTTCTAACATCCTTGCTCAAGCCGATAAATCGTCCAACAGCCCGGCCATTTGCCCTGTGGGCTCACCGCGCCAAATCCGCCACCACGGCATCGAGCACGATCATGCCGGCTGGCGTGGCGCGTAGCCTGGCATTGCCGATCGGCGCCACCAGCCCCTCATCCTGCAGCACGGTCAGCCGGGCGCTCGACAGGCCGCGCCCGGAAAACGCCTCGTAGCGGGAAAGGTCGATGCCTTCGGCCAACCTCAGCCCCATCAGCAGGAACTCGTCGGCCTCTTCGGAGCGCGTCAGGATCTCGCCGCCGGTGACGCCATGGCCCCTGGCCTCCACCAGATTGGCCCAGGTCTCCGGCATCCGCTCGGCGATCGTCACGGTGCGGTGGCCGTTCTCGATAAAGCGGCCATGCGCGCCCGGTCCGACGCCGACATATTCGCCATAGCGCCAATAGGTCAGATTGTGCCGGCTCTCGGCGCCCGGCCTGGCGTGGTTGGAAATCTCATAGGCCGGCAGGCCATGCGCTGCGGTGATCTCCTGCGTCAGCGCATAGAGATCGGCGGCCCGGTCATTATCGGGGATGATGAATTTGTTCGCCGCATGAAGGGCATGGAACGGCGTGCCTTCCTCGATGGTCAGCTGGTAGAGCGACAGATGGTCGGCGGCATGGCCGATCGCCTGTTCGAGCTCCGCCTGCCAGTCATCCAGCGTCTGGCCGGGGCGGGCGTAGATCAGGTCGAAGGAAAGTCTTGGGAATATGTCCCGTGCCAGGCCAATTGCATGCAGCGCCTCGTCGACATTGTGCAGCCGGCCGAGGAAGCGCAGATCCTTGTCGTTCAGCGCCTGCACGCCGAGCGACACACGGTTGACGCCGGCGGCGCGGTAGCCGCGAAATCGCTCGGCCTCGACCGAGGACGGATTGGCTTCCAGCGTCACCTCGATGCCGTCGGGCACCGTCCAGTTCTTCGCCACGGCGTCCAGCACCGCCGCCACCGTCTGCGGCTGCATCAGCGACGGTGTGCCGCCGCCGAGAAAGATACTGGTCACTTCGCGCGGCCCGGTCCGCTCGCTCATGGTCTTCAGCTCGTTCTCGAAGGCGCGGGCAAAGCGCTCCTGGTCGACCGGCTGGTGACGGACATGGCTGTTGAAGTCGCAATACGGGCATTTGGCGGCGCAGAACGGCCAATGGATGTAGACCCCGAAGCCCGGGCTGCGGTCCAGCGACATTAAGCTGAGCCTAACCTGGCGCGGGCGAATTTCTGGAAGGCGCGGGCGCGGTGCGACAGCGCCGTCGGCTGACCGGGCTTCCAGCCGTGTTTTTCCTCAGCGCTCATCTCGCCGAACGTCTTGTCGAAACCGTCGGGCAAAAACACCGGGTCGTAGCCGAAGCCCAGTTCGCCGCGCGGCGGCCACACCAGCGTTCCCTCAGCTTCGCCGCGATAATATTCAGCCTCGCCATTGGGGAAGGCCAGGCAGATGACGGCGACGAACCGCCCCTTGCGCTGCGCTGGCTTGGCGGCGCCGACCTCCTGCAAGGCCACTTCGGTGCGCTGCATGGCCATCCCGAAGTCGCGGCTGCCATCGGGAGCTTCGGCCCAATTGGCGGTGTAGACGCCGGGGGCGCCGTCGAGCGCGTCGACGCACAGGCCCGAATCGTCCGACAGCGCCGGCAGGCCGGTCGCCTTAGCCGCGGCGAAGGCCTTGATGTAGGCGTTTTCCTCGAAGGTGGTGCCGGTCTCCTCCGGTTCCGGCAGGCCGTAGTCCTTGGCCGACTTCGCCTCGAAGCCGAACGGACCCATCAAATCGGCGAATTCGCGCAGCTTGCCTTCATTGTGGCTGGCAACGACGATCTTCTTTCCATCGAGAGAATGCATCAAAGGCCCCAGATCCTTGGCTCGGCGAATTCGATCGAATTGCCCGAGGGGTCGCGTATGTAGATCGAGCGCCCGCCCTGCGGCCATTCGAATTCGCTTTCGATGGCGATGTTTTTCGCCTCAAGTTGCGCCTTCCACTGTGCGAGTTCATCCTCACTTGCGGCAAAGCAGAGATGGCCCTCGCCGACCGTGCCATGCGGCGGCACTTTCAGCCGCGCGTCGGGCGCCGGCGGGATTTTGGTGGCTTCGGCGTTGAAGATGAGCAGCACGCCCGGGCCGCAGCGGAAGAAGAGATGGCGGCCGTCGACCTTGCCGAGGAGAGGGAGGCCGAGGACGTTGGAGTAGAAGGCTTCGGCAGCGGCGAGATCCGTGACGTAAAGCGCTGACTCAAGAATAGCGGAGGGTTGCATCAGGCACCCCCCTCTGCCCTGCCGGGCATCCCCCCCGCAAGGGGGGAGATTGGCAGTTCCGCTGGCGGCGTCTCAACGTTGATGGTTGGCGAAAACGGTAGCGACCTCTGATCTCCCCCCTTGCGGGGGAGATGGCCGGCAGGCCAGAGGGGGGTGTGAAGGATCGCCGACGTCATCACGTTAAATTCAATCAAGCCACAGCCATCTGCTGCAAGCTCACCAGCCGCTGAATGCCCTTCTTGGCAAGGCCCATCAGCTCCGCGAACTGCCCTTCCGAGAAAGGCTCGCCCTCGGCGGTGCCCTGGATCTCGACGATGCCGCCCTTGCCGGTCATGACGAAATTGGCGTCGGTGCCGGCAGATGAATCCTCGATGTAGTCGAGGTCGATGACCGGCTGGCCGTCATGGATGCCGCAGGAAATTGCCGCGACATGGTCCTTCAGCACCTTGGCAACACTGGCCATCTGCCGCGCTTCCATCCAGCGCAGGCAATCGTAGAGCGCCACCCAGCCGCCGGTGATCGAGGCCGTGCGGGTGCCGCCATCGGCCTGGATGACGTCGCAGTCGACGGTGATCTGCTGTTCGCCCAGTGCCTGCAGGTCGACAACGGCGCGCAAGGAGCGGCCGATCAGCCGCTGGATTTCCAGCGTGCGGCCGCCTTGCTTGCCGGCCGAGGCTTCACGGCGCATGCGCTCGCCGGTCGAACGCGGCAGCATGCCGTATTCCGCCGTCACCCAGCCCTTGCCGGAATTGCGCATCCAGCCCGGCACCTTTTCCTCCAGGCTCGCCGTGCACAACACATGCGTGTCGCCGAATTTCACCAGGCACGAGCCCTCGGCGTGTTTGGAGACGCCGCGCTCGAAGGAGATGGCGCGCATTTCGTCGGCTTGGCGTTTGGAAGGGCGCATCGAGGCCTCTTTCTGTTCTTTTTACGGTTGCGTCGGCGGCTTGTAGACGCATGCAGCCCATGGCGCAAAGGAAAAGGCCCCATATAGACGCCGGGTTGCGCGGGAGCGATGGAAGTCTATATCCTTGGGCCGGAGGTTTTTGGCTCGAATGACCAAGGCAGTCACCGAACCCAGTCTGCTGGCGCCCGCGCTGCAATCGCTCGACATGCGTTCGCGCGACATTTTTAGGCGCATCGTCGAATCCTATTTGAAGGACGGTGAGCCTGTGGGATCGCGCAGCCTGTCGCGCATCCTGCCGTCGTCGCTGTCGCCGGCCACCATCCGCAACGTGATGAGCGACCTCGAGCATCTCGGCCTGATCTATGCCCCGCACATCTCGGCCGGGCGCCTGCCGACTCAGACCGGCCTGCGATTCTTCGTCGATGCCTTCATGGAGCTTGGCGATCTCTCCGACGAGGAACGCCGGGTCATCGAGGCGCAGGTGCGCGCCTCCGGCTCGGGCGCGACGCTGGAACACATGCTGACCGAGGCCAGCCAGATGCTGTCGGGCATGTCGCGCGGCGCCGGCCTGGTGCTCGCCACCAAGAACGAGGTGGCGCTGAAGCACATCGAGTTCATCCAGCTCGAGCCGACCAAGGCGCTGGCGGTGATGGTGTCGCAGAATGGCGATGTCGAGAACCGCGTCGTCGACCTGCCGGCCGGCATCACCGTGTCGCAGCTGCACGAGGCCTCCAACTTCCTCAACGCCAATATCAGGGGCCGCACGCTCGCCGAGGCGCGCATCGAGATCGCCCGTATCAAGGACGAGACCCGGGCAGCGCTGGACACGTTGTCGCAGGACCTGGTCGAGAAAGGCCTGGCGGTGTGGGCCGGCGCCGACAGCGGCCTGCCGGCGCGCCTTATCGTGCGCGGCCGCGCCAATTTGCTCGAAAACGTCACCGCCCAGGCCGATATCGAATTGCTGCGCCACCTGTTCGAGGATCTGGAGACGCAGGACGGGCTGATCCAGCTGCTCGACCTCGCCGAGGACGGCCCCGGCGTGCGGATCTTCATCGGCTCGGAAAACAAGCTGTTCTCGCTCTCCGGCTCGTCGCTGGTCGTGGCACCTTACCGCGACAAGGACGCCCGCGTCGTCGGCGCGCTCGGCGTCATCGGCCCGACCAGGCTGAATTATGCCCGCATCGTGCCGATGGTCGACTACACGGCCCAATTGATTACCCGGATGTTAAGATAATTCCGAAGCCGGGATCACCGTAAAGGAGGGCGCAGAATGGCGCTTGAATCGTTCAAGGCCCAGATCAGCATGCTGCTCGAAGAAATGGTCAACCAGCCGGAGGACGAGCACGAAATCCAGGAGCAGCTGCGCGAAAAACTGCGCGAAATGCGCGCCATGGGCTTGCCGCTGCCGGAAGATCTCGTCGCATTGGAAAAGCGTCTCGACGACGATCTGGACGTCGAAGAGGAAAGTTGAGCGGTTCTCTCGTCGAATCTGCGCGCGCACGCTTCTCTTTTGCGGCGGCCGCACAATATCTCCCTTGTCGTGACGCGCCGACCGGCGCGAGTTCGAGGAGAACAGCATGATCCGGATTGCCGGCTTCGCAGGCCTTGCCCTGCTTCTGGCCACCAGCGCCTTCGCCCAGCAGGCTGATCAACTGCTGCTGACCGGCAAGGACGCTTTCGGCGACTGGAAGGCCGACAAGCCAGGTGTGCGCCGGCTGATTAGGCCGGATGATCTGAAAAGACCCAACATCACCGGATCCGCCTCCAACAGCGCCGGCCTCGGCGATCGGCCCGAGGGCGCGAAGCCCGTCCTGCCGCCTGGGTTTTCGGCCGAACTGGTTGCTTCCGGCATTTCCAATCCGCGGGTCGTGCGCGTGGCGCCGAACGGCGACCTGTTCGTCGCCGACAGTGACGCCAACCAGATCCGCGTCTATCGGCTGGCCAAGGGTAGCGCGAAGCCGGCCGAAGAGGGCATTTTTGCCGACAATCTAAACCAGCCCTATGGCATCGCCTTCTACCCGCCTGGCGACAAGCCGCAATGGGTCTACGTCGCCAACAACGACAGCGTGGTCCGCTACGCCTATCGCGACGGCGACCTTAAAGCCTCCGGCGAACCGGAGACGATTGTCTCCGACATCCCTACCGGCGGCCACTGGACCCGCGATATCGCCTTCTCGCCGGACGGGAAGACGCTGTATCTCTCGGTCGGCTCCGGATCGAACGTCGCGGAGGGCATGCAGAAGGCACCGAAGGGCGGCCTTGACGCCTGGGCAAAATCACAGCCACTCGGCGCCACCTGGGGTTCCGAGGATGGCCGTGCCGACGTGCTGGCCTTCGGCCCCGACGGCAAGAATGGCCGCATCCTCGCTACCGGCCTGCGCAATTGCTCGGGCATGACCGTGCAGCCGGCCACCGGCGCGCTGTGGTGTGTCGTCAACGAGCGCGACGGTCTCGGCGACGATGTGCCGTTCGAATATGCCACCTCAGTCAAGGACGGCGCCTTCTATGGCTGGCCCTGGTATTATATCGGCGCCAACGAGGACCCGCGTCACGAGGGCGCGCGCCCAGACCTCGCCGGCTCGGTCACCGTGCCCGACGTGCTGATGCAGGCGCATTCGGCGCCGCTCAACATCGCCTTCTATGACGGCGGCAATTTCCCGGCAGAGTACAAGGGTGACGCCTTCGTCGCCCTGCACGGCTCCTGGAACCGTGGTATGAGGACCGGCTACAAGGTGGTGCGGCTGAGATTCAGCGACGGCAAGCCGACCGGCGAGTACCAGGATTTCATCACCGGCTTCGTCCTCTCCGACGACGCCGTCTGGGGCCGGCCGGTCGGCGTCGCGGTGGCCAAGGACGGCGCGCTTATCGTCACCGAGGATGGCAACGGCACCATCTGGCGCATCACCCATGTCGATGGCCCATCCTGAGCCGGCGAACAGCGCAATCCGGCCCTAATGCACGTCCCGATGGATCACCTTGGGATAGGTATGGATCACCTCGGCCGATGAGACGCGGTCATCAAAACCGGTATCCCTGAGATTGAAGAGCCCGACCGAGCCGAAGGACTTCTTCGCCCCTTGCGCGAAGCGGCTGTCGCTGAAATCGTGCTCGTAAAGGCTCACCGTGACGTGGCCGGCATTGAGCTTCGGCACGTAAACACTGCTGATGGTGTCGTTGGCGACGCCCAGTTGGTTGATGTGGAAGCGATAGAGGTCCTGCACCATGCGCCGGGCCGCATTGCCATTGATCATCCAGTATTCGCGGCGCGATGCGCGGTTCGGGTCGATGAGTTTGAGCGGCGCCTTGCGGCCAAGCCCGAGCCAGTGCTCGAACACCATCACATTGGCGCCCCAGGGATAGGGATAATTGGACTTGTCGATGATGCGTGGCGGGCCATCCTCGGCAATCTCGGCGGTATCGACATAATCCAGCCATTGCAGCTGGAACGACGCTTCCACGTTGAGGTCGGTATTGCGCGGATCGGCAGCGATGATGCGCCAGTCGGAGACCGGCGGATATTTGATGTCGAGGTCGATGTAGAATTCGCCTTTGGCGGTGTCGTCGGGGTCTATCTTTTGCGGTCCGTCACGCTCGATCGCCACCAGCCGCACCTTGAACCGGTTGTTGACGACCAGCGGATAGATCATCGGACGAATGGGGTGAGCGCCAGGGTCCCGGCTGTCGGTAAAATATCCAGTCTGCGGAACGACATCGCTATCGCCCTTGTCGAACAGGCTGAAAGCCTGACGCCCCTCGAACCACAGATACCATTCCAGCTCGTGGACGTGACCGCGTGCTTCGGAATAGTTGTTGGGCATCCACTTCATGAGCTGGATGTGAAGTCTTTTGGCTAACATGGGTGCTCCTGCCGTTCGGAGCCATGCGAGATAGCCGACCGCCTTCGGGGCGTAAGTGAACCATCTCTCGCTTTCAGGTGATGACGACCGGCTTTCATGTCCTGCTTGGCGCAATCGAATCCTTTTTGCCGTTGCAGGCTTTCATGGCATCAGAGTCGTTTCACGAGGTGCGACCGTCATGACCCTCACCGGCTTCCTTGCCTATAGTGCTGCGCTGGGCATCGCCGCCGCCATTCCCGGCCCCGGCATCACCGCGCTTGTGGCGCGGGCGCTCGGATCCGGCTTCCGCTCATCGCTGGCGATGTCGTTCGGCCTGATGCTCGGCGACCTCATTTATCTCACCGCAGTGGTGCTCGGCCTTGCCTTTGTCGCGCAAAGCTTCGGCATGGTGTTTCTCGCCATCAAATGGCTGGGCGTCTCCTATCTCGCCTTCCTCAGCTGGCGTTTCTGGACGGCCGGGATCACGCCCGAGACTGTCGAGGCCAGGAAAGGCAAGGGCGGCCTGGTATCGAGCTTCCTTGCCGGCCTCACCGTCACGCTGGGCAACCCGAAAACGATGATCTTCTACCTCGCCATCACGCCGACCATCGTCGACCTGAAGACCATCACGCTCGCCGACTACGGCATCCTGGTCGCGCTCACCGTCATTGTGCTCTTCGTGGTGCTGGTGCCATATCTTGCGCTGGCCGCCAAGGCGCGCTGGTTCCTGAAATCGCCACGCGCGCTGAAGGCGCTGAACCGCACCGCCGCCGGCTTCATGGTGGGCGCGGCCGCTGCCATTGCCGCACGTCAGTAGATCGGTTCAGGCCCATCCATTCCGCCGATCGGTCCATCCGGAAAACGCGGCTTGAGGAGACAAGCGTTTTCAGCAAGCGGCCCACTCGATATTTTCGGCCGGCAGCCTATCTTGCGCGGGCGAAAGCCCTATTCTGTCCGCCGACGCCAATTGCCTGATCTGATTTGGGAGCGAAACCAATGAACAAGCCTTCCGCGCGCGTGCCCGGCCGCGGCCGTGTCTACAACTCGATCACCGAGACGATCGGCGACACGCCGCTGGTGCGGCTCGACAAGTTCGCCAAGGAGAAGGGCGTCGTTGCCAACCTTCTTGCCAAGCTCGAATTCTTCAATCCGATCGCCTCAGTCAAGGACCGCATCGGCGTTTCCATGATCGAGGCGCTGGAAGCGTCGGGCCGGATCAAACCCGGCAAGACGACGCTGATCGAGCCGACCTCGGGGAATACCGGCATCGCGCTCGCCTTCGCCGCCGCCGCCAAGGGCTACAAGCTGATCCTGACCATGCCCGAAACCATGTCGGTGGAGCGCCGCAAGATGCTGGCGCTGCTCGGCGCCGAACTGGTGCTGACGGAAGGGCCGAAAGGCATGAAGGGCGCCATCGCCAAGGCCGACGAATTGGCCGCCACCCTGCCTGACGCCGTCATCCCGCAGCAGTTCGAAAACCCGGCCAACCCGGAGATCCACCGCCGCACCACCGCCGAGGAGATCTGGAACGACACCGATGGCGGGGTCGACATCTTCGTCGCCGGCATCGGTACCGGCGGCACGATCACCGGCGTCGGCCAGGTGCTGAAGCAACGCAAGCCCTCGGTGCATGTCGTCGCCGTCGAGCCGGAGGCCTCGCCGGTGCTGTCGGGCGGCCAGCCCGGCCCGCACAAGATCCAGGGCATCGGCGCCGGCTTTGCGCCCAAGATCCTCGACACCTCGATCTATGACGAGATCGTCAAGGTCTCCAACGAGGATTCGGTCGCCAACGCCCGCCTCGTCGCCCGCCTTGAAGGCGTGCCGGTCGGCATCTCGTCGGGCGCTGCCTTGCAGGCCGCCATCGCCGTCGGGTCCCGGCCGGAGAACAAGGGCAAGAACCTAGTGGTGATCATCCCGTCCTTCGCCGAGCGCTATCTGTCGACGATCCTGTTCGACGGGCTGGGGGCTTAACGTCTTAACTGGATAGGCGGCGATCCTTCGCACCCCCCTCTGCCCTGCCGGGCATCGGGGGGTGCTGTCCCTCCGACATCGGAAGTCTCATGGCTGGACCGCAGAAAACCCGGCCGTGGCGTCCGCCACCGGCTTGAGCGGGAGGCGGCTTCAGGGTCAAATCGCCCCGGCCTGCTTCGCGCGGGCAGGGGGAGAATCACATGTACAAGCTTTACACGCGCCCAGGCAGCGGCGGTTTTGTCGTCGAGGCCGCATTGGCGCTGGCAAACGCGCAATTCGACCAGATCGATATGCCCAAGAAGGATCCGCCGGACCCGGCTTTCCTCGACATCAGCCCGTTGAACCAGGTTCCGGTGCTGACCTTGCCCAACGGTCAATCGATAACCGAATCGGCGGCGATCTGCATCCTGCTTGCCGAGCGCCATCCGGAGGCGGGTCTGGCGCCGGCCGCCGGATCGCCGGATCGCGCCGGTTTCCTGCGCTGGATGGCGTTCATGTCATCGGTGCTCTACCCCGCCATCCTGCGCCTCTACTATGCCCATCGCTACACCACCGATGCCGACGGCAAGAAAGCCGTCAAGCAGGCAGCCATTGCCGAGATGGACCGCGGCTTCGCCATTGTCGATGCAGCCCTCGAGGGGCGCGGCTGGCTGGTCGGCGACGCGATGTCGCTGGCCGACATCTACCTCGTCATGCTGGTGGCCTGGCACCCCGATATGGACAAGGCGCGAGCCGACTGGCCGAACATCGAACGCTTGTGGTCGGCGCTGCGCGCGCATCCGCTGATGAAACGGCTCAACACCACGCATGAGATGTGGCCGGCCTGAACGGACGCTTCAATTTCGCAGGATCGCCCGTTTCGCCTGCAGGAAGCGGCGCACGGCGGGGTCGCGTTCAAGGCCGATCGCCCGGTCATAGGCTTCGACCGCTTGCGCCGCATTGCCGAGCCTGGCCAGCAGGCCGGCGCGAGCGGCCCAAAAGGGCTGATAGTCGTTGAGCCGCTTGTCGTCGCCCAGCACGTAGAGCGCCGCCAGTCCTGCCGCCGCCCCTTCGGCCTCGGCAATCGCCACGGCGCGGTTGATCGAAATCACCGGCGAGCCTGATATCGCCGACAGCGCATCGTAGAAGTTACGGATCGCCGCCCAATCGGTTTGGCCGGTCCGTCGCCGCGTCGCATGCACCGATTGTACCGCCGCTTCGAGCTGGTAGCGGCCGATGACGCCCATGGTGGCGGCGTGGCCCAGCAGAGCCTCGGCTTCGTCGATCAGCGCGTGATCCCAAAGACGGCAATCCTGTTCGGCGAGCGGCACATAATCTCCAGCCGCATCGCGCCGCGCCGGGCGGCGCGCCTCGGCAAACAGCATCAGCGCCAGCAGGCCGAGCGCTTCCGGTTCGTCCGGCATCAGCGATGCCACCAGCCGCCCGAGCCAGATGCCTTCGGTCGCCAGATTGCGCGCTCTCGTCTCGGTCCCTGCCGGGTCGGTCCAGCCTTCGGCGAAAGCCGCGTAGATCGCTTCCAGCACCGTTTCCAGCCGCTCGCCGAGTTCGGCGCGATCCGGCACGCGGAACGGAATACCGATCTCGCGGATGCGGCTCTTGGCGCGCACCAGACGCTGGCCCATCGTCGCCGGCGAAACCAGGAAGGCCGAGGCGATCGTCGCCGCGTCGAAACCCAGAATGGTCTGCAGGATCAGCGGCGCCCGCACGCTGGCTTCGATCGCCGGATGCGCACAGGCAAACATCAGCCTGAGACGTTCGTCGGGAAGGTCTTCGTCTTCCATGCTCGCCTCCATCTCCTCGGCCATCAGCTTGAGATGGTCGCGGCTCGCCTCGCTGGTCAGCCGACGGCGCACCGCGTCGACGCGCCGCCGGCGCGCCACGGCCAGCAGCCATGCTTCCGGCTTGTCGGGCACGCCGGTCTGTGGCCAGCGCTCCAGCGCCGCGGCGAAGGCCTCGGCCAGCGCGTCCTCGGCGCCGGCCACGTCGCGGGTGCGCGCCGCTAGCCAGGCGACCAGCTTGCCGTAACTCTGCCGGGCGGCCGCTTCGGCCGCCGCCCGCGCGATCTCCGGGCGATTGTCCATCACGGTGTCATTTCTTGGGCATGTAGTCGGCCATTTCCCAGATCGGCCGCAACTCGACCGTGCCGGCGCTCGCCGCCGGACAGCGCGCCGCCCAGTCGATGGCGGTATCGATATCGGCCGCCTCGATCATGTAGAAGCCGGCAAGCTGCTCCTTGGTGTCGGCATAGGGGCCGTCGATCACGTTGGTCTTGCCGTCTGTGATCCGCACCGAAGTGGTCGCCTGGGTCGGGCGCAACCGTTCGCCGGCGAGCCATGCGCCGGATTTCTTCAACGCTTCGGTATAGGCGGCATATGCTGCGCTCATCTGCTGAGCCTTCTCGATTGGCATGTTCGCCTGCGCGGCTTCGTCGCTGTTGATCAAAAGCATGTATCGCATGGGTCTTCTCCCGTGGTTTCGAAGGCCGCGTCCTAGCGGGGCCAGACGTATGTCGCGCGGCGGCGGCCGATTTCGACGGGCTTCAGAAAAAACTTTCGCCTCCGCCAGGAGATTTCGCAAGGACCAGATGTTCCTCCGTCTGCTGGCGGATGACCGGCAGCGGACTGGCCGTGGCTCCGCACAGCACTATCCTCCGTCGTTGGCGGGCACGTCACACGAGGCATGGGAGAAGAGAATGGAACTCGTGACCCACAAGAAATTCAAGAACGGCCGGTTGATGCCATGGGGCAAAGGCACGGTCGTCAGCGGTGCGAAAGGCACCGTCTATCTCTGCGGCAACACCGCGACATCGGCTGACTACGATCCGGCCGGCAAGAAGGGTGGCGGCTTCGCCGGCGATGCCGCGGCGCAGTGGCGGGAAGTTCTCGGCAACATCAAATCGGATCTGGAAGAACTTGGCAGCGGGCTCGACCATCTCATCAGGCTGACCTTTTTCGTCAAAGGGCCATTTCCCGACGGCGGCGTCCTCAGCTCGCCTAATTTTCGTCTCGACGTGCTGGACGCGCTTTTCGCCGAGCATTGTCCGAAGCATTGTAGCGACAACAATCCGCCGCCTTCGGAGGTAATCGGCGTCGCAGCGCTTGCCCAGGCAGACATCGTCATCGAGATCGTCGCCGTCGCGGCGCTGCCGGACTGAGGCGCGAACGAACAGGCCGGCCTTGCGCGACGTCGCCGTTGCGACCGAAGCGCGCCGGCACGAGCGGCGCCGCCGCGCCGGTGCGGGTTTTGCACCAGGCCTCGGCCTTGCCCAGTGAGCGCCCGGCGACGAGCAGGATCAGGCGTGGCTCGCTCTCCAGCAATTGCACGATGCGGCCGCCGAAAATGCCATAGCCGCCAACGACCAGAAGCCTCATCGCGCCGCTCTTTTTGCGTATGTCGTTTTCCCAGAACCGAGGTCACTTTTGGGTGACATGCGATTAGCCGATCACGCGCGCACGTATCGCGGCGGACAGGATCTCGCAACTGTCCTTGCGGCCGAACATGGCGTAGCGGTTTTTGGCGGTGCGTTCGTAGAGCCAGTCACGCAAGGGGCGCGGGATGAGCAGCAGCGCTTTCGCCGCCCGCCACGGCCAGCCGAGTTCGGCCATCACCGCGATGAAACTGTCCAGCCGCATGAAGGGAGCGCCGCCGACAAGGACCAGATTGGTCTCGTAGCTGTCGGTGCGCAGCCCGTATCTCTGGAACAGCGCCTCGCCGAAGGGCGACTGCGCCGTGGCGAAGCGGAAGCGGTTTTTGCGGTCGAGCCCGACCACCGTGCGTACGAAGCCCGAGCACAGCACGCAGACGCCGTCGAAAACGATCAATGGCTGGCTGGCATCGAAGGGTTCAGGAGAAGAAGTCACGGGACGTCCGGCAGCTTGTGTCTTTAGACACTAAGCCCGCCGGCAGCGGGATCAAAGTCGCGGCGTTGTCGCACGGCTTCTCGCGGCCAGCGCGGGGCGCTCGGCGCGATAGGTGGTTGCGCGGGGATCGGCCTCCGGTCTGCAGATCCGGCTGTCGTGACGCGTTTCGAATGTCATGATCAATGCGCGCCGAGCGAGCTGCCGCGACGGGCGCAGGCCGGACCCGGGCCGCGCATGTAGTAGCGCTCCGGTCGATAGGTCGGCGCGATGAACTCGCGGATGGCGGCGGCATAGCCGGCGATGTGGCCCCAGAATTTCATTTTACTCAAGTCCCTGTCCCGATTTTCGGATGTCCCGTCCGATTGCGGGGATCATAGCGTCGAGGCGTGAATAGTCGGTGAACACGATGTTAATCTTTGGTCGAAAACCCCATGCTTCGTGGCCGGAATGCGGCTGTTTGGGGTCTTTCGGTGTGGTTCGTCGCCATTTCCGGCATTGTGACTTTTGCATCACATATGTTTCGTCTGGATGTCGCTTGAGCGCGGTTCTGTTTCAGATTTGGCGAGCCTCTCGAAATTTCCATGCTCGCTGCCGAAATGCCCCTGGTTGCGCGCCCGGAACCGGAACGGGCCTTGCCCGTTCTCGCTTGAACCGCATCGCGCAGGAGTTCGCCATGGCACCTCGCCCCGCCTGGAAGGGCTATCTGAAACTGTCGCTGGTCACCTGCGCTGTCGAACTGACCAACGTCGTCACCCACGCCGAAAAAGTTTCGTTCCGGGTGCTCAACCGCAAGACCGGCAACACGGTCAAGCGCATCTATGTCGATTCTGAAACCGGCAAGCCGCTGGGCGATGGCGACGAGATCAGGGGCTATGAGGTGAGCCCCGGTGAGTTCGTCCATATCGAGGACGAAGAGATCGAAGCGGTGCAGATCGAGTCCTCGCACACGATGGCGCTGGACGGCTTCGTCGACAAAGCCTCGATAGAGCAGATCTATCTCGACACGCCCTATTATGTCACGCCCGCCGACAAGGTGTCGGAGGAGGCCTTTGCCGTCATTCGCGATGCCATGGCGGACAAGAAGATGGCCGGGCTGGCGCGCGTCGTGCTCTATAGCCGCGAGCGGCCCGTGGTGATCGAGCCGCGCGGCAAAGGAATGGTGCTGACCACCTTGCGGTACGGCAACACGGTGCGGGAGCCGGAGAGCATCTTCGGCGACATCAAGGCGGTGAAGACCGACCAGGAGATGACCGATATGGCCGAACGCATCATCGACAAGAAGAAGGGGAAGTTCGATCCGTCGACATTCGAGGACAAGTATGAGGACGCGCTGCTCGAACTGATCCGCGCCAAGAAGGCCGGCAAGAAGGCTCCGAAAGCGCAGGCCGCGCCCAAGCCGTCCAATGTCGTCAATCTGTTCGACGCGCTGAAGAAGAGCCTGTCCGATGGCGGCCAGGCGGAAGGCCCGGCGAAGAAGGCCAAGCCGGCGGCAAAAAGCGGCAAGGCGAAAGCTTCTGCGCCCAAGCGCAAGTCGGCTTGAGGGTCGGCGCCGTGGCCAGCCTCGAACAATATCAGTCCAAGCGCGATTTCAAGAAGACGGCCGAGCCGGCGGGCAAGGTCGCGCGCGGCAAGCAGCCCGGCGGCATCTTCGTCGTCCAGAAGCACGACGCGACCAGGCTGCACTATGATTTCCGCCTCGAGCATGAGGGCGTGTTGTGGAGCTGGGCGGTGACGCGGGGCCCGAGCCTCGACCCGCACGAAAAGCGGCTGGCCGTGCATGTCGAGGACCACCCGATCGACTATGCCGGCTTCGAGGGCACCATTCCCAAGGGCGAGTATGGCGGCGGCACCGTCATCGTCTGGGACGAAGGCACATGGACGCCCGAGATCGACCCGGCCAAGGCGATGAAGAAGGGCCATATCGACTTCGAACTCAACGGCCAGAAGCTGAATGGGCGGTGGCATCTGGTCAGATTAAGACCCCGCCCGGGCGAAAAGCGCGACAACTGGCTGCTGATCAAATCCGACGATGCCGCCGCCCGCCCCGGCGAGGATATCCTGAAGGACGCACCGAAATCGGTGAAGTCCGGCCTGACCATCGAAGAGGTCGAAGGCAAGACCGCCGACGGCAAGAAGCCGAAGGTCTGGCACTCCAACAAGCGCGCGGCATCCAGCAAGGCGAAAGCCGGCAAGCGCCTCGACTTCGTCGAGCCGCAGCTGGCGACGCTGGAGCGCGAGGCGCCGCCCGGCGAGGACTGGCTGCATGAGGTGAAGTTCGACGGGTACCGCATGCAGGCGCAGATCGCCGGCACGGAGGTGCGGCTGCTGACCCGCACCGGCCTCGACTGGACGGGGAAATTCGGCCCCGAGATCGTCGCGGAACTCGCCCAGCTGAAATGCAGCGACGCCATCATCGACGGCGAGATCGTCGTGCTCGCCGACAGCGGCGTTTCGTCTTTCTCGCTGCTTCAGCAGGATCTCTCCGCCAATCGAACCGACCGCTTCACCTACTATGTGTTCGACCTTATGCGGCTTGACGGCAACGATTTGCGCCGCGAGCCGCTGGTCGAGCGCAAGCAGGCGCTGCAGGAGCTGCTCGGCGAGACGGCCGAAAATGCCCCCGTCCGCTTCAGCGACCATTTCGCCGAGCCCGGCAAGATCATGCTGCAGCACGCCTGCCGCATGGGCCTTGAAGGCATCGTCTCCAAGCGCGCCGATGCGCCCTACCGCAGCGGCCGTGGCCCAAGCTGGGTGAAGTCGAAATGCACGGCCCGCCAGGAATTCGTCATCGGCGGGTATCTGCCCTCGGACAAGACCGGCCGCGGCCTGCGTTCGCTGCTGGTCGGCTACCACGAGGGCGGCAAGCTCCACTATGCCGGCCGCGTCGGCACGGGCTTCACAGCCAGGAGCGCCACCGATTTGAAGAAAAAACTCGATGCGCTGAAGGCAGACGCCTCGCCGTTTGCCGCCGCGGTGCCAAAGGGCAAGGGTTTGGTCTGGGTCAGGCCCGAACTTGTCGGCGAAGTGGAGTTCCGCAGCTGGACCTCGGACCGTATAATACGCCACGCGTCGTTCCAGGGACTGCGCGAGGACAAGCCGGCGGAGGAAGTCGTGCAGGAAAAGCCATCGAAGGCGGCAAACAAGGCAAAGCCGGCGGCAGGCGGCGCCGGCAAGGCCGCCGGGGCTAAGGCGCCCCCGACGATCACGACCAGCGTAAAACTATCCCATCCCGACAAGCTGCTGTGGCCCGAGGAAAAAATATCCAAACAGGCTTTGCTCGAACACTACGCGCTGGTCTGGCCGCGCATGGAGCAGTTCATCGTCAACCGGCCGCTCAGCCTGGTCAGGGCGCCGGATGGCATCGGCGGCCCGCGCTTCTTCCAGAAACATGCCTCGGCCGGCATGAGCGACAAGATCGCCCGGATGAAGGACCCGACCGATGGCGAGGAAATCCTGTTCATCCGCGATTTCGACGGCCTTGCCGCTCTGGTCCAGTATGGCGTGGTCGAGGTCCACATCTGGGGCTGCAAGATCGACGCGCTGGAAAAGCCGGATCAGATCATCTTCGATCTCGATCCCGATGAAGGCGTCGACGTCAAGGCGGTGCGCGAGGCCGCACTCGACATCAGAGGCAAGCTTGACGATCTGTCGCTGCCGAATTTCGTCAAGCCGTCAGGCGGCAAGGGCTATCACGTGCTGGTGCCGCTGAAGCCGTCGGCGGACTGGGAGGCGGTCAAAACCTTCTCGCATGATTTCGCCAAGGCGCTGGAGCAGGCCGCGCCCGACCGCTACACGGCGACGCTGTCGAAAAAGGCGCGCACCGGGAAAATCTTCGTCGACTATCTGCGCAACGGCAGGGGCTCGACCACCGTCGCGCCCTACTCCTCGCGGGCCAAGAAGGGCGCGACGGTGTCGGTGCCGGTAACGTGGGCGGAGGTTGAAAAAGGGTTGGCGCCGAATTCCTTCCCGATCGGGGGCAAGACGACGCTGAAGGAACTAGCGGAGGCCGATCCGTGGGTGGACTTTTTCAAGCAGGGGAAGGTGCTGAAGCGGGGGTGAGCCATCGGCACATTCGCAAACGTAGCGATCCTTCCCACCCCCCTCAGTCCTGCCGGACATCTCCCCCGCAAGGGGGGAGATTGGGCAGCTTCGAGGTTTCGTTCATTGTTGCAACGTTGGAGATTGGCGAAAGCTGTTGAGCGCCTAATCTCCCCCCTTGAGGGGAGATGGCCGGCAGGCCAGAGGGGGGTGCTGTCCCACCAGCGTCGCCCAACTAGCGCCGCCGAACCTCTACGCTAAAAACACCCGCTCGAACGCCTGCTTCCCCGGCGGTGAAAACATCACCGCGCGGCTGTCCTTCTCCCGTCTTGCCCATTTCTCCGCCAGGATCTTGTCCAGAATAGCCGCGCCCAGCGTTCCCGCAAGATGCGAGCGGCGCACGCTCCAGTCGAGGCAGGCGCGGCAGACCGGCCGGCGCGCCTTGGCGCCGACATCGACGCCGATGGCGGAAAAATGCGATGCGGCCGACGGCCCCAGCCGGATCTCCCCCGGCCTGGTCTCCCCGAGCCTGATCTCATTGTCGTCGCGCAACAGGATGCCGCGCGCGACGAGGCGGTCGAGCATCGCCACCGCATGTTCGCCGGCGAGGTGGTCGTAGCAGACGCGGGCGACGCGCATGGCGCCGTCGCGCGGGCCGGGCCGCACGCGCTTGGGGCCGACCGCTTCGGCCACCCCGGTGATGGCCTCGATCATGCCGGCAACCTGCGGCCCGGCGAGGCCGTAATAGCGATGCCGTCCCTGGCTGGCCAAAGTTAAAAGCCCGCCCTCCATCAGTTTCGACAGATGCGAGGACGCCGTCGGCAGCGAGACGCCGGCCTCCAGCGCCAGTTCGCTGGCCGTCAAAGCCGTGCCGCCCATCAGCGCATTCAGCATGTTTGCCCGCGCCGGATCGCCGACCAGGCTGGCGATGCGGGCAATGTCGGGTCCTTCACGCATGGTTAGGTCTCCATCGAAGCATTCTCGTCAGGTAAGCATTATTGTCGGGCGGGATCAAGGAGAACGCCGATGCCAACCGCTTCCGCCCCACTCGCCAGCCGCCGGCCTTTTCCATTCGTCACCTGGCTGCAACGGCGGCTGCTCGCCCGCTGGTACGACCGCCACCTGCAGCGGCTCGGCCTCGCGGAGATCGACGACCATCTGCTGCGCGATCTCGGCCTGACCCGTGAGGATGTGCGCCGCGAATGCGCAAAATCCTTCTGGCAGGCCTGACCGCCAGCGCTTTTGCTTAGCAGACCCTGCGGCACAACGTTTCAACGCCGCTCGAACTATCGATGCGAAACCCAAGGAGATCACGATGACCATCACCTGCTTCATCCGCTATGAGATCGACCCGTTCGGCAAGCCGGCCTTCGAGCAATATGCCAAGGCCTGGGGCCAGGCGATCCCGCGCTGCGGCGCCGATCTGATCGGCTACTACGCCCCGCATGAGGGCTCGGCCACCACCGCCTACGCCGCCTACAGCATCGACAGCCTCGCCGCCTACGAAGCATATCGCGCCCGTCTCGCCGCGGATCCGGCGGGCAAGGCCAATTACGAATTCGCCCGCCGCGAAAAGTTCATCTTGAAAGAGGACCGCATCTTCCTGAAGCTGGTGTCGGGGCCGCATGGACCGCGGCAGCTGTTCCAGACCGCGGTCAAGGAGGAGATATGATCGCTGTCATCTTCGAGGTGCAACCGGCTGAGGGAAAGCGCGATGCCTATCTCGGCATCGCTGCCGAACTGCGGCCGCTGCTCGACGGCATAGACGGTTTCATCTCGATCGAGCGCTTCCAGAGCCTGGGCGATCCCAACCGGGTCCTGTCACTGTCCTTCTGGCGCGACGAGGAAGCGGTGAAAGCCTGGCGCAACACGGAAGAGCACCGGCAGGCGCAGCATGCGGGCCGCGGCGGAATATTTGCCGGCTACCGGCTGCGCATTGCGCATGTGGTGCGGGATTACGGGCTGACGGAGAGGGACGAGGCGCCAGAGGATAGCAGGGCGGTGAATGGGTGACTAGGTATCGGCGTCGCGCCAGGCCCCCTCATCCGGCCGCTTCGCGGCCACCTTCTCCCCGCTGGGGAGAAGAGACTGGCGCAGGCTTCGAAAATCTCCTCTCCCCTCGGGGAGAGGTCAGCCGAGCGAAGCGGAGGCTGGGTGAGGGGGCGCTTGGCGCTCACGCATTCCCGATCAGCACCCCGGCCGCAAACACCAGCGCCCCACCCAGCACCACCTGAAACGCCGCGCGCAGGAACGGGGTCTGCATGTAGCGGTTCTGCACGAAGGCGATCGCCCACAATTCGAAGAACACCACGACGGCCGCCACCGCCGTCGCCGTCCAGAAATGCGGGATGATGTAAGGCAGCGCGTGGCCCAGCCCACCCAGCGTCGTCATGATGCCGACAGTCAGGCCGCGCTTGATCGGCGAGCCACGCCCTGACAATTTGCCGTCGTCGGAAGCGACCTCGGTAAAGCCCATCGAAATGCCGGCGCCGATCGAGGCGGCGAGGCCCACCAGCAGCGTCTGCCAGGTGTCGTGCGTGGCAAACGCCGCGGCAAAGATCGGCGCCAGCGTCGACACCGAGCCGTCCATCAGCCCGGCAAGCCCGGGCTGCACATAGGTCAGGATGAACTGGCGTTGCTCGGCGCTGGCTTCCTCGTCCTTCACCTCGCCCGGCACAAGTTTCTGCTCCAGCCGATGCGCCGAATTCTCATGGCTTTGCTCGGCCGCGGCCAGGTCGCCGAGCAGTTTCCGGGTCGAGGCATCGCCGGTGCGCTTGGCCGCCTCGACATAGAAGCGATAGGCCTGCCGCTCCATCTCTTCGGCTTGGCGCCGCACATGCTCGATGCCGAGCGGCCGCACCAGCCAGTCGGGCTTGCGCTCGTAATAGCCTTTCACATGCTCGCGGCGCAGCAGCGGAATGCGCTCGCCGAAACGCTTGCGGTAGAGCTCGATCAGGGAATCACGATGCCCGTCCTCCTCCTCCGCCATCGCCTCGAACACTTTCGCCGATTGCGGAAAACTGTCCGCCAGCCCGTCGGCATAGGCGCGGTAGATGCGCCCGTCATCCTCTTCGGAGGAAATTGCCAGCGCCAGGATCTCCTGTTCCGACAGCGTTTCGAAAGGACGGCGGCCGAAACCGAAGACACGGGAAAGCATGAGAAATTCACCCCAGTTTAGAACAATTCTAAACTAGGCGCTGCAGTCTCTGCGGTCAATCACCAGTCAAGAAATGCGCCGGATTGCAACGCGCCCTTCATTATCGGCAAATGTTCACCTATATTGTCGCGACACGCAAGCGAAAGGCATGAGCAAGATGACGGCAAAGCCGCACGACCACTTCGATCCGAAACCCGTCCTCGATCTGATCGCCAGCATCGAGGCCGATTTGCAACGGCTGAAAGGCCTGGTCGAACAGCAGGTCGAAAAATTCGATCCCGCCAATCCGCACAACAAGGCGCCCGACGGCAAGCTGACCGAGGAGGGCGTCGAATGCTGCTACCGCCTGTTCGACGAAGGCAAGTCGCGCTATTCGGTCGCCCAGCAGATGAAGATCTCGTTTGCCGCCGCAACGCACCGGTTCAATTCCTGGCGCAAGGCGGGCGGGCCGAAGCGGCAGAGGGCGTTGATGGGATAATTGGCGAAAGCCGAAGCGACATCTGATCTCCCCCCTTGAGGGGGAGATGCCTGGCAAGGCAGAGGGGGTCGGTCCGACCGGGCTCGACGTCCTGCGCGGCAGATGGAGGGCTAGCGCTTCACGCGCGGCGACCCCCTCTGTCGCCTTCGGCGACATCTCCCCCTCGAGGTGGGAGATTAGCAGCTTCGCCCGCCCTACGGCGTCAGTTCAATCTCTTCCGTCTCGCCGCCATTGCAGGTGTAGCAACAATCCTCGCATTTTTCCTTGTTGTTGGGGCCGACGCCCCAATAGGTTCCCTCGTCGCCGTCCACCCAGGCGCCGTAGCAGATGGACTCGCCCTCGTCGCACGACACCGGGATCTGCTTGGTCTCGCCATCGTCGAGATAGAAATCCTTGTCGTTGCCCGGCCAGACATAGTCGCGGTCCTGGCTGTAGAGCTCGAGGCGCATGGCGTTGGGATGGCTGTTCTTGACGGCGAAGG
The DNA here is from genome assembly GCF_040321555.1 of Mesorhizobium sp. M0317. NCBI lineage: Bacteria > Pseudomonadati > Pseudomonadota > Alphaproteobacteria > Hyphomicrobiales > Phyllobacteriaceae > Mesorhizobium > Mesorhizobium sp. M0317. The sequence continues at coordinate 55,380 of NZ_JAMYRV010000048.1, forward strand.
TGATGTCGGCGGCGTGAGCGGCCGGCGCAAACAGCGCGGCAAGCGAGAGCGCGACGACGACGCGGCGCAGACAAGTGAAAGACATGGTGTTTCCCCCGAGGCAAATCGGCCCCCCGGCCGAGGGAATCAGCATCGCATGATGGCGGCGGAGATTGAAGGGCGGGGCGTGACTGATTTTGGGGGGATTGGTGGAGCTGGTGGAGCTGCTGATCTCCCCCTCGTGGGCATAGGCGCTAAGATAGCTTTGGCATGGACTGAAACTTGCGCTTTCGTGGTGGCTCACGCCAGCGATATCGCAAGGCACGGAGATTGTGGCGCAGGGTTGCCAAGGGAGGTTGAGCGAAGATCGCTGCGATCAGAGAGGCGACGATCTGGCGGGTGGCGCGCCACAGCAGCGGGCGCCCGTCGCTCAAGGGGGAGAGACACCCAACTCCTG
>NZ_JAMYRV010000049.1:0-53701 GCF_040321555.1 Mesorhizobium sp. M0317
CCCCCCCGGGCGGCGCCCCCCCCCGGGGGGGCGGCGGTGTGTGGGCCGGGCCCCCCCCCCCCCCCCCACCCCCCCAACACCCACGGCGGGGGCGCCCCCGGCCCCCCCCGGCTTTTTGTTGTCACGCGTCCGCCAGCCGATGGTGCAAGCCGGTTGCCAAATCGCCACGCCCATTTGCATCGTCAGCTTGTGCCTGGTCGGTCAAATTGCCGCGAGGCGGCAGATGCAGAGCAATTCTGGCGCCGATCCACGGCCGAGATTGAATTGACAAGCCATTGCGCGAAACCTAAGCACGGGCAACTTGATTTCGAGGCGGGGGCCGGTAATTCAAGGAGAGCTTGTTGAAGGGAATAATCCTTGCAGGAGGCAGCGGGACGCGTCTGTATCCCCTTACATTAGCGATCTCTAAGCAGATTCTGCCAATATACGACAAGCCGATGGTTTTTTATCCGCTGAGCGTCTTGATGCTCGCCGGTATCCGCCAGATTTTGATCATTTCGACACCTCGCGACTTGCCGGTGTTTCGGGAGTTGCTGGGCGACGGTTCGGAATTCGGGGTCGAATTCTCCTATGCCGAGCAGGCGCAGCCCAACGGGCTTGCCGAGGCCTTCATCATCGGCCGCGACTTCATCGGCAAGGATAATGTGTCGATGATTCTCGGCGACAACATCTATTTCGGCGAGGGCCTGTCGCAGCTCTGCCGCACTGCTGCGCAGCGCCAAAGCGGCGCGTCGGTGTTCGCCTACCATGTCGAGGACCCGCAGCGCTACGGCGTGGTGTCGTTCGACAAGCTCAGCGGCACGGCTTTGACAATCGAGGAGAAGCCGCGGGAGCCGAAGTCCAACTGGGCGGTCACCGGCCTCTATTTCTACGACAATGAGGTCGTCGACATCGCGTCGACGATCAAGCCCTCGGCGCGTGGCGAACTCGAGATCACGGCGGTCAACAACGTCTATCTCGAGCGCGGGAAATTGCACGTGCATCAGCTCGGCCGCGGCTATGCCTGGCTCGACACCGGCACGCATGACAGCCTGCATGAAGCCTCTTCCTTCGTGCGCACGATCGAGCACCGCCAGGGGATCAAGGTCGCCTGTCCTGAAGAAATCGCTTTCGAGCAGGGCTGGCTGACCGCCGACAAGGTGCTTGAGCGCGCCACGCGCCTGGGCAAGAACGAATACGCCGCCTATCTGCGCCGGCGTGTCGCCGAGCTGACGGAGACATAGAGTGCTGGAAGTCAGGCAGCTCGGTTTGGACGGCGTGCTGGAAATCGTGCCGAAGCGGCACGGCGATGCGCGCGGTTATTTCATCGAAACCTGGAATGCCGAGGCCTTTGCCGAGGCCGGCATCGATCTGCGTTTCGTCCAGGACAATCATTCCTATTCGGCTGCCGCAGGTGTCGTGCGGGGGCTTCACTATCAACTGCCTCCACGAGCGCAGGACAAGTTGCTGCGTGTGATCCGAGGCCGCATTCTCGACGTGGCGGTCGACGTCCGCCGCAGCTCGAAAACCTTCGGCAAATGGGTCGCGCTCGAAATATCGGCCGAGAGAGGCAACCAGATCCTGGTGCCGAAGGGTTTCGCGCACGGTTTCGTCACGCTCGTGCCGGACACCGAGGTTCTGTATAAGGTCACCGACACCTATTCGCCGGCGCATGATCGATCGATCCGTTTCGACGATCCTGATATCGGCATCGATTGGCCGTCGCCGGCCGGCGCCTTCGAGCTCTCGGCCAAGGACCTCAAGGCGTCGGCGCTTGCTGAGGCCGAGGTGTTCGCATGACGCGCGACGATGTGAGGAGAGCGCCATGAATTTTCTGGTGACAGGCGGTGCCGGCTTCATCGGCTCGGCGGTGTGCCGGCATTTGTGCGCCAATCCGGCCTACCATGTGACCAATCTCGACAAGCTCACCTATGCCGGCAATCTGGCCTCGCTGCGCACCATCGAGAATGCACACAACTACAAATTTGCGCAGGCCGACATCTGTGACGAGCGGGCGGTTCTCGACATCCTCCACCGCGACGAGATCGACGTCGTCATGAACCTCGCCGCCGAAAGCCATGTCGACCGCTCGATCGACGGACCCGGCGCCTTCATCGAGACCAACATCGTCGGCACCTACCGGGTGCTGAATTCGGCGCTCGAATATTGGCGCGGCCTTGACGAGGACAGGAAGGCGCGCTTCCGCTTCCACCATGTCTCGACCGACGAGGTGTTCGGCGATCTGCCCTTCGATGGCGGCATGTTCGTGGAGGAGACGCCTTACGCGCCATCCTCGCCCTATGCCGCCTCCAAGGCCGCATCCGACCATCTGGTGCGGGCCTGGCACGAGACGTACGGCCTGCCGGTCGTGCTCTCCAACTGTTCGAACAATTACGGGCCTTATCACTTCCCCGAAAAGCTGATCCCGCTGGTCATCCTCAACGCGCTCGACGAAAAGCCGCTGCCGGTCTACGGCGCTGGCGCCAATGTGCGCGACTGGCTGTTCGTCGAGGATCACGCCCGTGCTCTGGAACTGGTCGCCACAAAGGGCCAGCCCGGCGAAAGTTACAATGTCGGCGGCAATTCCGAGCGTACCAACCTTGGCGTCGTCGAGACGATCTGCGGCCTGCTCGACATCAGGCGTCCGCGCAGCGGCGGCAGGAGCTACCGCGATTTGATCAGCTTCGTGACCGATCGGCCAGGCCACGACCGCCGCTATGCAATCGATGCCTCCAAGATCGGCCGGGATCTCGGTTGGGCGCCGGCGGAGAGTTTCGACAGCGGCCTTGCAAGGACCGTCGACTGGTTCCTCGACAACAAATGGTGGTGGGGACCGATCCGCGAGCAGCGCTACGCCGGCGAGCGGCTGGGGCAAGTCCGGTCGCGCGGCCAGGTTGAAGGCAGGAAGGGCGCGGCGTGAGGCTGGTTGTCACCGGACGCGACGGTCAGGTCGCTGCCAGCCTGCTGGAGGCCGGGCAGAGGCGCGATGGCATCGAGGTCGTCACCCTCGGCCGCCCAGTGCTCGATCTGGCGCGGCCCGATACGGTGTTCGACGCACTCGCGGCAGCGCGGCCGGATATCGTGGTGTCGGCTGCCGCCTACACCGCCGTCGACCAGGCCGAGGACGAGCCCGATCTTGCCTTCGCTGTGAACGCCGTCGGCGCCGGCAAGGTCGCCGAGGCGGCCGCGAAGCTCGGCGTGCCCGTAATCCATCTGTCGACCGACTACGTCTTCGATGGCACCAAGGACGGCGCCTATGTCGAGACCGACGCCACCGCACCGCTCGGCGTCTACGGCGCCTCCAAGCTTGCCGGCGAGCTGGCCGTGGCCGCCGTCAATCCGCGCCATCTGATCCTGCGCACCGCCTGGGTCTACAGCCCGTTCGGCAAGAATTTCGTGAAAACCATGCTGCGGCTGGCCGGCGACCGCGACGAGATCGCCGTGGTCGCCGATCAGTGGGGAAATCCGACTTCGGCGCTTGATATTGCCGATGCGATCCTGCATGCGGCGGCGGTGTTGCGCGGCGACGAGGCGTTTGACGGTTACGGCATCTATCATCTGGCCGGCACCGGGGGGATCAACTGGAGCGGCTTTGCCCGTCATATTTTGGAGACCAGCCGCGCTCATGGTGGTCCTTATGCGCGGGTAGGTAACGTCGAGACCAAGGACTACCCAACCAAGGCGTGTCGCCCTCGCAATTCGCGGCTGTCGACGGCCAAATTCTCTGCCGTGTTCGGATGGACGTCCCCCGAGTGGCCGGAAGCGACGGAAGTGGTGGCACACCGTCTCTTGAGCGGAGAGACGAAACTGGCATTGATAACATGAAAAAGTATCCATTACCTGACGCACCGCAGGACGCGAGGTCGACAAAGGGAAGAGATAAGTCACTTCGCAACATCTACGAGGAACATACCGGAAAAATATCGGACAAATGGTCGATTTATTTGGACGCATATGAAGATATATTTGCGGTTTTCCGAAACAAGCCTGTTCGACTTCTGGAAATTGGCGTTCAGAACGGCGGTTCGCTGGAAATCTGGCGGCAGTATTTTCCGCAAGCGGAGCTTATTGTAGGCTGCGATATCAATGCGGCCAGTGGTAAGCTGACCTTCGATGATGAGAAGATCGCAGTTATCGTCGGCGATGCCAACACCGCCGACGTCGAACGCGACATTGTCGCCCAGACCGCAAAATTCGACATCATTATTGATGACGGCTCGCACCGATCCTCGGATATCATACGCTCTTTCGCCCGCTACTTCCCTCATCTTGCGGTGGGAGGCCTGTACGTAGCTGAAGATTTGCACTGCAGTTACTGGGGTAAGTATGAGGGCGGCCTATATGATCCTCTTTCCTCCATGTCATTTTTCAAACGTCTGCTTGACGTGGTCAACTATGAGCATTGGGGACTACACCACCTTCGTGTCGATGTGCTGGCCGCGTTTTCTCAGAAGTACGACGCCGTGTTCGAGGAAACTTCCCTGGCTTCGATCCACTCCATCGGGTTCTTGAACTCGCTTTGCATCGTCGCCAAACGTCCGTCACAGGACAATGTTCTGGGTCCCCGTCGTGTGGAAGGCCGGGTTGCACTTGTCGAGGGCAGCATGCTGGCCCTGAACGGTACGGTAAACATACCGATCGATGAGACCGGGAATCCATGGTCGCTGCGTCGTGCGACAATGGAAGAGGAGATTGAAACCAACCGGGAACTGGTCGAACACCAAATGGCTCGCATAGAGGCGCTCTCCAATGAGATCGCGCAGCGCGATGTCGAGATCGCGAATGAGATCGCGCAGCACGATGCCGAAATCGCGAGGCTGGCGGGCGAGAGCAAGGCTCATGAGGCTCTGGCCGGACAGTTGCTTGCCGAGCGGGAGCAAGCGCGCTCCGAGGAAAAGCGGCTGCGCAGCGTTCTCGATGCCGTTTATGCAAGCACCTCATGGCGCGTAGCCATGCCGATGAGAGCAGCAAAGCGCCTTTTGGTTGGCTTTGGAAAGGTCGGGCGAAAATTAACTCCCGGTGCACATCGGACCTCCAACTCTCCTGTTTCGCGGAATAGGACGAGCGACAATTCGAAAACCGGATGAGACCATGAGTGCCGATCCAAACAATAAACTTCCGGTATTTTCAGCAGCGAAGCCTTTAGTGTCCGTGATTATTCCTGTGAAGAACGGACTGCCGCAATTCAAGCGCGTCATCGAGATGGTTTCCAAGCAGGAATTCGAACAGGGATTTGAGGTAATTGTTATCGACTCCGGCTCAAAGGACGGCTCTAAGCAATTGGTACCGACCAACGACCCTAGATTCAAATTAATCGAGATAGAGCCTTGCTCGTTTGGGCACGGAAGGACAAGGAACCTTGGCGTTCGTGAAGCAAGGGGAGAATTCTGCGCTTTCCTAACACATGATGCTTGTCCCGCCAATTCTTTTTGGTTGAAGGAACTGGTGAGACCGCTCTTGGAGGATGATCAGGTTGCTGGTGTATTCGGTCGCCATGCAGCCTACGAGGACGCAACGCCGTTCACGGCTTGGGAGATCGACACTCATTTTTTGGGATTAAGAAATTGGCCGAAAGTCTGGATCAGCGACGCGAGATTGTATTCGAAAACGCAGGGCGTTCGACAGGTATTTCATTTCTATTCTGACAATTCATCCTGTTTACGCAAGTCTGTGTGGCAAGATTATCCTTATCCAGACGTTGATTTTGCAGAAGATCAACTATGGGCAAAGGTGGTAATTGAAGCCGGTTTTCGTAAGGCCTTTTCATGGGATTCGTTGGTGAACCATTCTCATGAATACTCTCTATGGCAAAGGGTGCAGCGAAGTTATGAGGAAGCAAAGGCATTCAGAGAGCTGTTCGGATACAAGTTGTGCCCGACAGTGCGGTATTTGTTCGGGCAAGCTTTGAGAACCAGCGCGCGCGATGTTGCGCTCGCGTTTAAGAATGGTTGGGTAATTTCTCATCCCGTAGCTACTTTCAAGAAACCTCTAGATAATTTAGCACGACAGGTCGGGTATTACATCGGGACCAATAGTTCTAAGTTTGCGAGAAAATACGGTAATGCGTTGTCCAGAGACAAGCAATTGCACGCTAGATAGGGGTCGTTTTGGATATGCTGTCATCAAATCTTTCAAAATTTGCAAGGACTGTACGGCGAGAGGGATGGCGGGTCGCGACACGCAAGGCTGTTTCTCGAGTGATTGCAACGATGCCGCCAGTCATTCAGGGCAAACAAGACGCTATTGGGCACTATGAATTTCTTCTGGGGGAGGAGCAGGGTTTCGGATTGAGGATCACCCATGACAATACTCCGATCGGCTCGATGACGTGGGTAATCCCAGACTTCAATGCGTCTTCAGGTGGCCACATAAATATTGTTCGCATGATGCGACTTCTGAAAGATCGAGGGTTCCCCAACCAGCATGTCGTGGTTATGGAACCGCATCGATGGAATTCTGTGGAAGAAGCGCAAATGGCGTTCAACCAGGCTTTCGGAGATCACGGGATTACAATTTCGCTCGGCGTTCGCTCAATCGAGCCGTGCAATTATCTGGTTGCCACGGGCTGGCAGACCGCCTATTGGGTTTCCAAATTTCGCGACACAGAGCATAAATTATACTTTGTTCAAGATTTTGAACCAGAATTTTATGCGCATGGTAGCGAATATTCGTTTGCAGAGAATACCTATAAGCTTGGTATGACAGGTATTACTGCCGGGACATGGTTGGCAGAAAAACTTAGCCGAGAATATGGAATGACGACGTTTCCGTATTCGTTCGCTTGTGACCTCAGTCTGTATAATCCGCAAAGAAGACGTTCGGGCTCCGTAAGGCATATACTTTTCTATGCTAGGCCAGTCACCCCGAGACGTGGATTCGAAATGGGTCTTCTCGCTCTGAAGAAAGTCTGTGAGAGGCTTCCGGATGTTGCGGTGATCTTTGCAGGTTGGGATGTCGGAGCGTACGAGATTCCTTTTCATCATCTCAATGCAGGCACGGTTTCCATTGGAGAATTGCCGGACCTGTACTCACAATGCGACGTCGCCCTAATTCTCTCGGCAACCAATCTTTCGTTGCTCCCGCTTGAAGTCGCAGCTTGCGGCTGTCCTGTAGTGCTTAACAGAGGGCCTCAGTCTGAGTGGCTCATGTCCGATGAGGAGGCTGTATACTGCGATATGAGTGTGGATGGGATATCACAAGCCTTGATCAGGCTATTGGAAGACCCGGTCGGAGCAGCTAGGATTGCAGAAGCGGGCTTGAGACGCGCGAGGGCAGGCAGTTGGGATTCCGAGGCAGACAAGTTGGCGGCATTCCTCGAGTCCCTATCTAGGGAGGCCGTCCATGCGCGCCCCTCAGCGATCAAGCACGAGGCATGAATTGTTTCACACCAGGAGGCCGGGTCGCTGGGACCTCGCAACAAATCTGAGTGGAACTGTGCATCTTGGCTCACGGTCTCGGTGGAGAGGAATTTGAGTGGGAACGATCTTGAAGATGCTTCCTATCACCGCTAGGAAGCCCCGCCTTCCCAGCGGAGACCACATTACATGATTGTCAAGCCCGGCTTCGACACTAATACCAAGACAATCGTGATCATTGGAGTGCAGCGCGGCGGGACATCGATGGTCGCTGGGATAGCGCGGGAGCTTGGGGTCAACCTTGGGCGGAACCTCGGCAACAACCATGAAGATCCAGAATTCATCACGGAAGACCTACAGGCGATCAAGAAGGTAGTCGCTCATCGTGACGCGAAGTACAATGTATGGGGCTGGAAGATGCCCCACTCTTCCGAGTATATCGTGCGGTTGCTGCCTCACCTTCGCAACCCATTCGTGATCGTTGTGTTCCGCAATCTGGCCGCGATAGCCGAGAGTCAGATGAAGCAATCGGATGTAAATTTTCGCGATGCATTCAGCTTTTCGGCAACGCGCTTGGCGCAGGTAGCTTCTGCAACTCAAGAGATCGATTGTCCTCTCATGATCGTCAACTATGAGCGGGCGGTGCTGAAGCCCTCGAATTTATTAGATGAGTTGTGCGCCTTCCTCCATCTGCGGCCATCGGAGGACGAGCGCGAACGAGCTCTCGCGATGACCGACCCGCAGCGCGGCTACGTCAGAACCAAGAAGGAAGACTGGACGGCCCGGGTATCAAAGGCGGAGAGTTTCGATTTCGGATCAAAAGACGCGATTGAGGCCTTCCAGTGTAATGTAGGACTATCTCTGGTCGACAATTGGATCCAGAAGGATGGTGGTCAACCGCACATCCTGTTCGAAGGCCTAGCAGGTTACAAGCGGGTATATCTATCGTTTGTAAGGCGCAGCGCTCCGGCCTTTATCGATCTATGTGTCAACACAGGCGACGGCTACACTGACGGCCTCACCGACAGGATTCAGCTATTCCACGGCGAGAACGTGATCACCATTGACGCGGAAAGTATCAATGGGATTGCGATCTATCCACAGTTTGACGGAGCCGCCTCAAACACGGGCCTTTTCAGGATAACCGTTGATAAGGCATGACCAAATCGCCATCGAGGCACCTCGCTTGGAAGCATATCTTTGGTTTCGTAGCACTCACCTAATGGACGTTTCACGCTCTTTTTGAAAATACCGTCGTTGTGCCCCACGCGATTTCGAACTGCTTTTCAAGCGAGAGACGCGTAAGAGGGGGATCTTCATCTCTTGCAAACCGTTCAGCCAGCGAGAAAATCTCTCGCACCGGCATGTTCAGAAATTCCTCTCGCACTCCAGCATCAAGTCCCGAATGATAGACTCCAAGTATCTGATTTAATGTGTTTATTGGATGGTTCGAGCGGTGGATCGTTTGGCTCTCAACGTCGAGCTGCTCAAATAGCTTCGTTGCACCAGATCGAGTTGCATTAAAATAATGGGACGGATAACCGTGCTCCGCCTGTAAGAATGGCATCATCAGAAGAAGTTTGCCACCGGGCTTCAGCACCCGTACCAGTTCCCTTGCGCATTGGAAGGGGTCATCTACATGCTCAAGAACAGCCAGTGATAGTATCCCCGCGAACGAGTTATCCTTGAAGGGTAGAGATTGTCCTATCGCAAGGACGTCTGTGCTGGGATAGTCATAGATCTCTACGTTTATCACGTTTGGAACCGGGCGCTTTCTCAGGCCAGCCCCAGCATCTAGTGCAATGGCTCCACTAGGCAATCGCTTGAGGAATTCATGAATCATTCCGCCGTAGAAATGCGAAGAGACAGCATCAATTTTAGATTCGAGTTGTGGCGAAATGGGCCAGCCTTCCGGCAGCGCCGACGGTGCTACGCAGCCCTCGCATTGTTGCAAGTCACGGTTCAAGATTTGCTTCAAAGAATCAAGCTTGGCAGCTTGATTGGCTCTGCAACTGTTAGCCAAAGCAATCGCCTCATCAGTTACGGCAACTGCCACGTCGGCTGCCCTCTCGCCCTCAGCCCTGAATATCAGGTCCAACGTTCCCGCTTTGTGTATCTCGTTTCGTACGAAATCCACGTAAAAAGTGAAGCCAACGCCCTGAGAAGGGTCAAGATCAGCCCTCCGGTACGTTGATAATCGAAATTTCCCTGTTCGACCGTCCAAGGTTTCATAGCCAATGGAAATTTCAGTACCAAACGGCTTCGCGATCCAACCGTTAACGGCGTCGATTGGATGTCGTAGAAGCCTATCTCTGGGCTGGTCAATTTCTACTCTGGTTAGGCCCATGAAAAAATTCCTATCGCTTCTTCAAGGAATGGAATGGCAGGCTAGAGACCGGTCTTCTTCTCAAGGGCTTTCTCGAAATACTGTGCGCGCAGCGACATTGTTATCGCCCCGTACCGCTCATGCTTGCTACTGTCTTGGCGATGCCCTCGTCAAAATCGGTTCGTGGTACCCACCCCAGAACGGAGCGCGCGCGCGAGACATCCAGACTGGCAATGTCAACGTCAGTGTTTCTGGCAGCAACGTATTCGCGCTCGAAACGGTGGCCCGTTGCTGATTCGACCGCGGCAATTATCTCGGTAACGGACCGAACCTGGCCACTGCCAATGTTCAGGATTAGGCGGGGGGTGCTCGGCAGCACAAGCGCGCTTTCTATCGCGTTGATGACATCCTCAACGTAGATATAGTCGCGACGCGCTTGGCCGTCGCCGAAAATTCGGACGGGTAGGCCTTTCTGCCAGTGGTCTAGGATGGCTGGGATCAGCCCTTGACCCTTGCGGAAGGCTTGCCCTGGACCAAAAGGATTGGCGACCCGCAGGATCACGTATTCCAGCCCTTCGAGATGTCCATGCATCTGAATGTATTTTTCCACGATGAGCTTGGTCAGTCCGTGTGAATTTATGGGGTTGGTAGCGCAGGTCTCCGGCGTAGGTATTGGCGCACCAGGGCCATAAACCGTGCCCCCAGATGAGAGAAACAAATAGCGTCTCACGCCAGCCCGCACACAGGTTTGCAGGAACTCTACATGGGGAATAACATTTTCCTGAATATCGGCGATGACGTGGTCGTTCTTGAGGCCGGGACTCGAGGTCGATATTAATTGCACAACAGAGTCGACGTCTTGCAGCGAAGAGGCCATTGCGATCGGATCACGCAGGTCGGCTTCAACAAAGTCAACCGACTTGTCAAAGGAGCGAAGGAATTCTGGGTCAAATCTTCTGGATACGGCACGAATTGCCACACCCTGTACCGCCAACCGCCGAACAAAATGACGGCCAATGAACCCGTTCGCACCGTAAACCCCAATCATGCCGCTCCAACACCTTTGCCGCAAAACCTTTATTACTTTATCAAACTAATCCAGCCCGTCCCTGCCCCAACTCCAGCAACTTTCTGTCATGACAAGACAATTTTTTCAGTTCCGGTGTGTTTGACCGGCCCTGCCGTTAGCGATTCCACGCGGCCGCTTTTGAGCGTCAGCTTTTTTGTGCACACTCTTTCGATGAGGCTCTCATTGTGGCTTGCCAGAACGATGATGCCGGCCTTTTCCGCCAATTCGTCCATGCGCCTTTGGGCCTTGTCTTGAAAAGAGGCATCACCGGCACCGATCCATTCGTCCATTAGCAGAATTTCGGGATCGAGCGCGGTTGCTGCCGAAAAGGCAAGCCGCGCGGCCATGCCCTGGCTGTAAGCCTTGAATGGCAGGTCGATGAAGTCGCCGAGCTCGCTGAAAGCGATGATACTTTCCATCTTTTCCTCGATCTCGGCTTCTGTCCATCCGTTGATCAAGCCACGCAGAACGATGTTCCTGCGGCCTGTGGCTTCGCGGCGAAAGCCTATGTTGATGTTGAAAAGGGCGTCGACCTTGCCTTCTATGGCGATGTTCCCTCCGGATGGTTCATAGATTCCGTAGAGCACCTTGAGTAGTGTCGTCTTGCCCGCTCCATTTGGGCCGACCAAGCCTAATCGGTCGCCGGCCTTGAGCTGGAAACTGACGCCGTTGAGCGCCTGCACGAACTGGTTTCTGCCTGAACTCTCAATCCTGCCGCCTGGTCCGCCCATACGCCGATCCGGCGCGGAAAGCGTCAACTTTTCGTGCAGTTTGTAGACCAGACTGACGTTATCCAGCTTGATAGAAACCATCGAAAAAACTCAAATCAGGAAAACAACTTGCCTGCGATATCGGCCAAGCAGCAACAATGCAATCGCCCACATGAACAAGGAAATATAGACCGTTACGGCGAATGCGTGCATCGGAAACGCGCCGTTCGTGATCGGCTCGCGCACGATTTCCAGGAAATAGCTGAATGGATTCCAGTGGTAGGCGTATTTCTGTATGCCGTCCTGTCCGCTGTAGATCCAGAAGACAGGCGTAAAAAACATCCCGACTCGCATGATGTTGCCGACGATGAACTGGCTGTCGGGAAAAAATGCGCCGAGGAAGGCGAAGACCGTGATGACAGCTGGAGTGGCGAACAGGATCAGGAGTAGCCCTGCAAGCGACCATAGCCATGCGGGGGTAAGTCCCGAGCCGCTCAGGAGCAGAATCACGATGCAACCTGCGATCGCATAGCCCACGCGAATGACGGACTGAACCGTCATCCGCATCACGTACACAAACAGGGGCAGGGTCGTGCCCTCTATGAAGCTCTCCTCACGCTGGAAGAGGGAAACACTCAAGGAGATGATTTCCATCAGGTAGAACCAGACCATCAGGCCTATTGCGACATAGGCGGAATAGCCTGCGGCATCCTTACCGGCAGGCTGGAACACGAAAACGAATGTGCCGACGAACGCGATGTAATTGACCAGCAGCCAAAGCGGGCCAAGTGTCGTGCGTCTGTGCTGGTCGCCGATATCTTCGTGAGCAAGCGCAATCCAGACCCGATGCAGCCTCATAGCCTTGCTGATATCGTCGAGGGCGCCGTTCAGTGCCAAAATCATTGTTGGTGTCGCAATCCGTTCTTGGTCGCTTCGTATGTCCGATGGCCACATGAGGCGAGGGACATTTCATAGCCATTGCGACGAGCGTATGGCAAATGATTGCGGCTTAGTGAAGCCCAGCAATATCTTGAGCGCCCATTAGCAATGTCTTTTGGACCTGTACAATTGTCCTGAAAGGCCACAGTTCAGCCAATTGCGATTGGTCCGGAACAGCCGCATTCACCTTTGATCACATATTCGTCAAAAACATCTGGCGATACCCCCGACTCCGCGCTATTGCGATAGCTGGGCAAGGGACTTGGAATTTGCAATCTGGAGTGGTGACGGATGATGTTCCATCCGGTGCCTGTCCGGTATTGATATACCCGCGCCTGGAGTTCAGTACTACCCAATGACATCATACGTACAAGCCGTATCGGGACTTCGGCCGAAGATGCGGCGCGCCATTATAATGATCCAGGATCTGGTCATGGTCCTGGTCGCGGTGGCGCTGAGTCTGGGGCTTTCTCAGTCGAGACTTTCATTCGACGCGCTCTCCACGGCCGGCCTGGCGTGCTGGGCAAGTATTGTTTTTCTCAGCCATATGCTGTTTCGCTATTGCGGCCTCTACAACACCGTGTGGCGTTTCGCCTCCACGCCGGACTTCTTCAACATCCTGAAGAGCTGCGCCATCCTGACCGTCACGCTCTATGTCGTCTCGCTGGCGGTTCGATCGTTTCAGCCGGTGACCGGCCTCAACGAGCGCCAGTTCATCGTCTTTTTCCTCGTCTCCTTCACCATCATATCGGCGCCTCGGCTCTATTACCGGTTCCTGCGCGACGGGGCGAGCTGGCGAATCCTGAGCCGCAACGCAAACAATGCGGCGATCAAACAAGCGCTGTTCGTCGGCAGGCTTGGCGAAGCAGACGTCATCATCCGCTTCACACGCACGGCCGAGCCGGCCGAATATTCCATCGCCGGCATCATGGCCATCGAGAACGGCGCGCCGTTGGGAACGCAGATCCAGGGCGTTCCGGTGGTAGCCGTGCGGCCCCGCCTGGTCGAGGTCCTCGAAGAATATGCAAGAGGCACCAAAAGCCTCGACATGCTGATTTTCGGCAATGGCACCGAACGCGAGATCGAGGAATATTCGGAACTGGTCCGTGTCGCCCGTCACAGCGGTATCGCCGTCGTCCAATTCTCCGGCGTTTCGGAGCTCGGCCAAGGCGGAAAGCTGGTACTCGACGCTGTCGAGATGGAAACCATCCTGCGCCGCCCCACAGTTGCTTCCGATATTGAGCGGATCGGCGGCTTTATCGGTGGCAAGCGCGTCCTGGTCACCGGCGGCGCCGGCTCAATCGGTCGCATCCTGGTCAAGCGGTCGCTGGAACTTGGCGCCGAGGCGGTTCTGGTCGCCGATATCTCGGAGTTCGGTATTTTCCAGCTCGACCAGCAGGTTGACGAAAAGGACCATGTCCGGCTCAAGAGCCGCATCGTCGATGTCACAGACCGGCGCCAGATCACCCGCGTCGTCAGCGATTTCAAGCCCGACATCATCTTCCATGCCGCCGCGCTCAAACATGTGCCGCTGCTCGAGGAAAATTGGGAATCGGCGATCCAGACCAACATTTTGGGCACCCTCGTCTGCGCCGAGGTTGCCGCCAAATGCGGGGTGCCGCAGTTCCTGCTGATTTCCAGCGATAAGGCGGTCGATCCGACCTCGGTGCTCGGTATGACGAAACGCGCCGCCGAGCAGATCGTCTCTTCGCTGCACGAAACGCACGCCACCGGGGCCAGCGGCCGTCGCTCCGGCACCAAGTTCATCGCCGTGCGGTTCGGCAATGTCTTCGGCTCCAATGGCTCGGTCGCCACCATCTTCCAGGCGCAGATCGAGGCCGGCGGTCCGGTCACCATCACCGATCGCCGCATGACCCGCTACTTCATGACGGTGGCCGAAGCCGTCGACCTCGTCATCATGTCGGCGGCCGACGCCGAGCGGCGCCAGGGCAAGGACGACTACGCCATCTACATGCTCGACATGGGCAAGCCGGTGCCGATCCTCGAAGTCGCTGAAACCATGATCCGCATGGCCGGCAAAAGCCCCTACACCGACATTCCGATCCGTTTCACCGGGATCAGGCCGGGCGAGAAGCTTCACGAAGTGCTGCATGGCGGCAATGAGGAGATCGTCGCGCTGGATATCCCCAAGATCTTCGGCCTCAGGACCGATGTCGTGGGATGGCCCAAGGTCCAGGCGGCGCTGACATTGCTGCAGGCGGCCATGCGCGATCAGGACAAGGCCTCGGCGCTCGCCGTCATGGCCGGCCTCTATCAGGCGGAAGAGCCTCCAAGTGAGGCACGCCGGGAAACCGTTGCGAAAACAGTCGGGCAAGCTGGTTAGAGCAATTCCAAGAAAAGTGTGGAGCGGTTTTCCGTCCGGGATTGCGTCAAAACAAAGAGCCTGTCCTGATCGACCGGGATTGGCTATTGAAACCGATCCGATGGCCGTTCCCAGGCGTTTGCAGATGATTTTGAACCAGTGAGCAGACAAGATCAGCGCGTGGCCGTGCTGCTGGGCACGAAAGATGGCGCGGCTTTCCTTGACGAGCAGCTCGCGTCGCTGGCTGCGCAATCGCATCCTGTTGTCGACCTCTGGGTTTCCGACGACGGTTCGACAGACGGCACTTCGGCCATTATCGGCGCCTGGCAGAGCCGCTGGTCCAAGGGCCGGTTGACCCTGTCGAATGGTCCTCGCCAAGGCTTTGCCGCCAATTTCCGCGCGATGATCATCGATCCGCGCATCGAGGCCGACTACTACGCCTTCTGCGACCAGGACGACATCTGGGAGCCGGACAGGCTGGAGAGCGCCATTGCCTGGATGCAAGGGCACGACGCCGGAACGCCGCTGCTGTTTTGCTCCAGAACCGCGACCATGTCCGAAACCGGAGCAGCGCAAGGGTATTCGCCGCTGTTCCAGCATCCACCCGCATTTCGCAATGCGCTTGTGCAAAGCATTGCCGGCGGCAACACGATGATGATCAACCGCGCCGCGCGAAAGTTGCTGGCAAAGGCATCGGCAAGGACCGAGTTCGTCAGCCATGACTGGTGGACCTATCTGATCGTCACGGCTGCCGGCGGCATTGTCCGCTATGACCCGCGACCGCTGGTGCGCTACCGCCAGCATGAGGCAAACCTGGTCGGCGCCAACGTGTCGTGGAAGGCGAGGCTGTCGCGGCTGGGGCGCCTCTTCAGGGGCGAGTTCGCCGTCTGGACCGATCACAATCTGAGCGGCCTGGCCGTCAATCGCGACATCCTCACGAGGGATGCCGCCGCCTGTCTCGGCCTGTTCATCAGGGCGCGAAAGGGCGGTATCTTGCGACGCCTGCGCCTTCTCAGGAAAAGCGGCGTCTACCGGCAGACGCTGGCTGGGACGCTTGGGCTCTATGTGGCCTTCATCTGGCGGCGGATCTAGAGCATGCTGAGATGGCCATGAGGGGACCCAAGCGAGCTTTCGATCTCGTCGCGGCGGCGGTTCTGTTGCCGCTGACCTCGCCCGTCACCCTGCTTGCCATACTGGCAATCAGGCTGTCGTCGCCCGGACCGGCACTCCTCTCCCAAACTCGCGTCGGCCAGCACGGGGTGCTGTTTCGCTGCCACAAGTTGAGGACGATGGTTGTGGGAACGCCATCTCTGCCCTCGCATCAGGCGCCGGCAAACTCCGTCACCGCCGCCGGTAAGGTGCTGCGAAAATTCAAGATCGACGAGCTGCCGCAGCTCTGGAACGTGCTGAAGGGCGAGATGAGCCTGGTCGGGCCGCGTCCATGCCTGCCCACGCAAACCGAGTTGGTCGACCGCCGCAGGCAATTGGGTGTGCTTGCCGCACTTCCAGGCATTACCGGGCTTGCGCAGATGAGAGGCATCGACATGTCGGATCCGAAACTCTGCGCCGAAACCGATGCCGAATATCTCAGGGGAGCCTCGATCGGACTCGACGTCAAAATCCTGCTTGGCACAATCTACCGGACCTGACGGGCCTGTCGTGCAAGTTCCTCAATCCGGCCGAGCGTGTCGGTTTCCGGCATCCAGCCTTCCGAGATCAGCAGTGACGGGTCGCAAATCTGTGTCGCCATGGAAGCGTCGTACGCTGCTTTTCTGCCAAGCAGTGTGGCGAACAGCCTGAATGGCCAGGCCGGCACAGGAACGAGCCGGGTCGGAACGTCGTATCCGTGCCTGAATGCAGTCAAGATTTCGAACATCGCAACGGGGGAAGCATCGCCCAGGACATAGGTCGGGCGCGGTGGCGTGGGACGAGTCAAAAGATGCGCCACGGCGCCAGCCACCGCGTCGCGCGATATCAGCGAACGAACTGCGGTGAAAGCGCCTAAGGGCAATGGTAAGGCAATGGCGGCAGCCCGCATCATTCCACGCAGGTTTCCCTTCATGCCTTCGCCATAGACCGGCGGCAGGCGCAGCGCCGTGGCATCGGAGGGCCTGGACGCATAGGCTTCCAGTGTCTTGATCTCGCCTTCGCGTTTCGAGCGCCCGTAGGCGCATTGCGGGGCAGGGAGCGTCGCCTCGCTGATCGTTCCGCTGAAACCGGGACCGGCTACTGCCCGGATCGACGACAGATAGATGAAGCGCCCGCTTGTCCGCGAGGCGGCCGCGCGCGCCAGCTGCGCGGTCAGTGTCGCGTTGGCTGCCATGAAGTCGGCTTCGCTCGCCTTGCGGTCGTTGTTGAGCGCCGCACAGTGGACGACATGGGTGATATCTCGCATCAGCGCCTGGTATGCCTGAGCCGGTGCGTCGAAGTCCGGCAACAAAACCGCATCGCTCACGGGATCGAGCCGTTCCGGGTGGCGCGATGCCATGCGCACCCCGAACCCGGCTTCGCGCAGCTGGTTGACGACCTGCCTGCCGATGAAACCCGTCGCGCCTGTGACCAGCACTTTCACGGCCGGCTTGCCTGGGGCGCCGGGGCCGGTGCCTGTTGTTCCGGCAGCATTTGTTGCCGGCCCGATGCAAGATATGTCCCGGACACCAGGAACACCATCAGTGTGGCATCGAGGATGTCGTGGCCGACCAGGATGCCGGTCAGGCCGCCGATGAGGTAGATGATCGCAGTGACGACAATCATCGTGGCGCCGAACCGCTCGATCGCGTCCGTGCTGGTGCGCAGCACGATGGCCGCGTTTCTCGCGGCAACGAAGAACACAGCCGCGAGCGTTACGGCTCCAAGCAGCCCGGCCTCCACCAATGCAGTCAGGAAGCCATTGTGAAAATGGCTGAAGCCCGTGGACGGCATGTGGAACTGATTGTGGAATCCATCCTTTATCAGCTCACGGCTTGCAGCAATGCCGTGACCGAAAATCGGCATGTCGTGGAAGGCGCTCAGCCCAATCTGCCAAAGTGCTGCGCGCAAGCCGAGCGCGGTCGTGTGGTCGCCCTTCGTGGCGAGCGCATCCCAGTCGCTGAACAGGAAGGCCGCGCGCTCGGAAATGATGGGGAGACCAATGACTGCGATGACGATGCCGATCGCGCCCGCAATCAGCAAAAGCCGAATGGCGTTTCTGTTGTTGAGCTTGCGACGGTTGATCAGCAGGACCGCGATGCCGGCCACCAGCATCGCTAGCCAGATGATCCGCGACCCCGAATAGACAATGGCGACCGCACCGGCCAGTGTCGCGCAGGCCAGCAACGCCCTGTTCTTTTCGACACCCGATAAGGCGCCTGCCAGGCACATCATCATGCTGAGGCAGGCGACGGTCGCGAACACGATCGGATTGCCGGCGCCGCCTTCGGCCCGTATGCCCAGCCCGTGATATTGCACGACCGCCAGCAGCAGGGCGCCAAAACAGGCGGCGGCGCTCGCCAGCACGACGATGCGCGTCAGCGTGGTTTTCTCGGTAATGCTCCAGGTCGCGTATGAGACAGGGAAAAACAGGAAGGTGATCAGCCCTGCCAGATGCGGCGCATCCCTGGCGATCGAATTGTTGACGATGGAGGCGAGCACGCTGGCTGCGCAATAGGCATAGATGGCCACCGTCATCGCGGTCATCGGCCGGTCGATGTTGAAACGCCGTCTTTTCAGCGCAAGCAGAAGCACCGACCACAGGCCGCCGCCATTGAACAAAAAGCTGACCGCCGATCCCAGTACCGGCGGGAAAAAGAAGCACAAAATGGAGAAGGTGACGTTGATCCGTGACGGCGAAACGTGCTGCTTGATGGCGGAGATCGGGGTCAATGCTCTGGTTCACAATGCGCTGGGTCGCGTGGCGACGGACAATGTTTGGCGGCGGCATTTGCGGCATGCCGCCCGGCGCAGGTTCAGGAGCCGGTATAGCGGCTGGGTGCGGTTTTCGAAAGTGCGACGAGGTCGGGCCGGCGTTTCTTTCGGTCCAGGCAAGATTTTTCCCGGCCTTTGAATGCTATCGCTCCGTCGGGCAGGAATTTTCGGATTCTAGGCTTTTCATGGAAAATTCGTTGCCGATCGGTGTGGCCGCCGGCCTTTCCAGCGTTGTTATATCAGGTGGCGATCTGCTAGAACGCCGGCACGAACCGATAGTGTCCAGCAGTGAAGCTTGAACCGGGCGGCTGAAAAGGACGCCCGATCCATCTGATGCAAGGTCTGGATTGCACGAGAGAACGCTCACAGTCCATGAACATCGCGCTTACGCACCTGCAGCGGCTCGAGGCCGAGTCCATCCACATCTTCCGTGAGGTTGCCGCCTCCTTCTCCAAGCCGGTGATGCTCTATTCCGTCGGCAAGGATTCCTCCGTGCTGATGCATCTGGCGATGAAGGCCTTCTATCCGGCCAAGCCGCCTTTCCCCTTCCTGCATGTCGACACCACCTGGAAGTTCCGCGAGATGATCGCCTTTCGCGACCAGATGGCGCAGAAGCTCGGCTTCGACCTGCTGGTCCACGTCAATGAAGACGGCGTGCGCGACGGTATCAACCCCTTTGACCATGGCTCGAACACCCACACCCATGTCATGAAGACGGTGGCGTTGCGCCAGGCGCTCGACAAATACGGCTTTGACGCTGCCTTCGGCGGGGCTCGGCGCGACGAGGAGAAGTCGCGCGCCAAGGAGCGCATCTTTTCCTTCCGCAACGCCCAGCATGTCTGGGACCCGAAGAACCAGCGGCCGGAGATGTGGAAGATCTTCAACACCCGCATCGCGCCGGGCGAATCGATCCGCGTGTTTCCGCTGTCGAACTGGACCGAGCTCGATATCTGGCAGTACATTCTGCAGGAAAACATCCCGATCGTGCCGCTCTATTTCGCCAAGGAGCGGCCGGTGGTCGAACGCGACGGCATGCTGATCATGAAGGATGACGATCGCATGCAATTGCGCCCCGGTGAGACGATGGAGAACCGTCTGGTGCGTTTCCGCACGCTCGGCTGTTATCCGCTGACCGGCGCCATCGAATCCGACGCGGACACGCTCGAAGCCATCGTCGGCGAGATGCTGACGGCGCGCACCTCCGAGCGCCAGGGCCGCCTCATCGACCGCGATGAAGCCGGCTCGATGGAAAAGAAGAAGCGCGAGGGATATTTCTGAGCATGCGCCATATCCTGGCCAAGAGCCTCGCTCCCACCGACGGCGTGCGCGAATACATGGCGGCGCAGGAGAAGAAGTCGCTGCTGCGCTTCCTCACCTGCGGCTCGGTCGACGACGGCAAGTCGACGCTGATCGGCCGTCTTCTGTCCGACACAAAGCAGATCTTCGAGGACCAGCTCGCCGCACTCGAGCGCGATTCCCGCAAGCACGGCACCACTGGCGACGACATCGACTTCGCGCTTCTGGTCGACGGCCTCGAGGCCGAGCGCGAGCAAGGCATCACCATCGACGTCGCCTACCGCTTCTTCGCCACGCCCAAGCGCAAGTTCATCGTCGCCGACACGCCCGGCCATGAACAGTACACCCGCAACATGGCGACCGGCGCATCGACTGCCGATCTCGCCATCGTGCTGATCGATGCGCGCCAGGCTGTGCTGCGCCAGACCCGGCGCCACTCGATCATCGCTTCGCTGCTCGGCATCCGCCATATCGTGCTTGCCGTCAACAAGATCGACCTCGTCGATTTCGACCAGGCGGTGTTCGACCGTATCGTCGAGGATTACCGGCAGTTCTCGCACGAGCTCGGCTTCCAGACGATCGTGCCGATCCCGATGTCGGCCCGCTATGGCGACAATGTCACCAGCCGCTCCGGCAAGACGGCGTGGTATTCCGGCCCGTCGCTGATCGAGCATCTCGAAACTATATCGGTCGACGAGGCCGCGGTCGAACTGCCGTTCCGGTTTCCGGTGCAGTATGTCAACCGGCCCAATCTCGACTTCCGCGGCTTTGCCGGCACCATCGCGTCCGGCTCCGTCGCGCAGGGCGACGAGGTGGTGGTCGCCAAATCCGGCAAGGCCTCGCGGGTCAAGCGCATCGTCGCGCAAGGCGGCGATCTTGCCCAGGCGGTGGCCGGCCAGGCCATCACCCTTGTGCTCGATGACGAGGTCGAGGTCTCCAGAGGCAACATGCTGGTGTCGCCGGCGGCACGGCCGCAGGTCGCCGACCAGTTCGCCGCCAACATCGTCTGGTTCGACGAGGCAGCGCTGCTGCCGGGACGCTCCTATATACTGCGCACCGAGACCGACCAGACCAGCGCCACCGTCACCGACCTGAAATACCGCGTCAACGTCAACGACTTCGCTCGCGAGGCGGCGAAGTCGCTCGAGATGAACGAAGTCGGCATCTGCAACATCTCGACCCGGGCGCCGATCGCCTTCGACACCTTCGCCGACAACCGCGATACCGGCGCCTTCATCCTGATCGACCGCATCACCAATGCCACGGTCGGCGCCGGCATGATCCTGCATACCTTGCGCCGCGCCGAAAACATCCACTGGCAGTCGCTCGATGTCGGCAAGCGTGGCCGTTCCGACTTGAAGAGCCAGCGTCCCGCCGTGTTCTGGTTCACCGGCCTTTCCGGTTCGGGCAAGTCGACCATCGCCAACCTGCTCGAGAAGAAGCTGTTCGCTTCCGGGCGCCACACCTACATTCTCGACGGCGACAATGTCCGCCACGGCCTCAACCGCGATCTCGGCTTCACCGACGCCGATCGGGTCGAAAACATCCGCCGTGTCGCCGAAGTGGCAAAGCTGATGGCCGATGCCGGGCTGATCGTCATCGTCTCCTTCATTTCCCCCTTCAGCGCCGAGCGGCGCATGGCCAGGGAGTTGATGGCCGACGGCGAGTTCGTTGAAGTGTTCGTCGATACGCCGTTCGAGGAATGCGCCCGACGCGACCCGAAAGGCCTTTACGCACGGGCGCTGAATGGCGAGATCAAGAACTTCACCGGCGTCGATTCCCCGTATGAAGCTCCCGAAAATCCCGAAATCCATCTCAAGACACTCGGCAAGACGGCCGAGGAGATGGTAGAGGCTCTGGAACACTGGCTGAATGAGCGCGACATTGCCGAAGACCAATATGACAGCGGCGGCGGCATCTGACGACGAAGTGATGCTCGACGTGTTCGAGCGCCTGGCGCTCGAAGCCGGACGCGAGGTGATGCGGGTCTTCAAGGCCGGCTGCGCGGTCGACAGCAAGTCGGACTCCTCGCCGGTCACGGAAGCCGACCGCGAGAGCGAGACGATCATCCTCGCCGGCCTGCGTGCGGCCTATCCCGATATTCCCTGCGTGGCCGAGGAAGAGGTCGCCGAAGGCATTGTGCCGCCCGATCTGGATGGCGCCTTCTTCCTGATCGATCCGCTCGATGGAACGAAGGAATTCGTCAACCGCCGGACCGATTTCACCGTCAACATCGCGCTTGTCCGGCACGGCGTGCCGGAGATCGGCGTCGTCTTCGCACCGTGCAGCGGGCGGTTCTTCTCTGGACGGCCGGGCTGGGCCGAAGCAATCGAGGTCGATGGCGACTTCCGTATCGTCGGCCGCCGGCGGATTTCGGTTAGGAGGGCGGTCACGCCGCTGGCGGTCGTTGCCAGCCGCTCGCACAACACCCCGGAGACCGAAGCCTTCATCAAGGATCTCGGCGCCGCCGAGATCGTCTCGGTCGGCTCATCGCTGAAATTCTGCCTGCTCGCCGCAGCCGAAGCCGACATCTATCCGCGCTTCGGCCGCACCATGGAATGGGACACGGCGGCCGGCGACGCCGTACTGCGCGCCGCCGGCGGCATGACGCGCACGCTGGACGGCGAGCCGCTCACCTATGGCAAGCGCAAACAGAGCGACGACGAGGATTTCGCCAACCCGCATTTTATTGCGAGCGGGAAGGCGGCGGACGCGGCGTAACTTACGCCGCCGCTACATGCGCCGAGTTCGAGCCAATGTAGTTGCGGATCGTCTCGATGATGCGGTCCTGGTCGGCTTCGCTGAGATAGGGATGCATCGGCAGGCACAGGATGCGCTTCGGCAGTTCCTCCGAAACCGCAAGCCCGGTCGGCGTGCGCGGATAGTCGCGATAGGCGACCTGCTCGTGCAGCGGCTTCACATAATAGATCACCGAAGGGATGCCCTTTTCGCCGAGATGCGCCCTCAACCCGTCGCGCTTCGGCGTCTCGATGGCGTATTGCGCCCAGGCCGAGCGGCCACCGCCCAGATTGCGTGACGTCTTGACGATGTCGCCGAGACCTTCGGCGTAGCGCTTGGCCACCACCTGGCGGGCGACCATCTCGTCTTCGAGGATGGCGAGTTTCTCGATCAGGATCGCCGCCTGGATCGTGTCGAGGCGTGAATTGATGCCGACGCGGACATTGTCATACTGCGTCTCGCCCTTACCGTGGAACGCAAACGAGCGCAGCTGGTCGGCCAGCGCGTCGTCATTGGTGAACATCGCGCCGCCATCGCCGTAGCAGCCCAGCGGCTTGGCCGGATAAAAGCTGGTCGAGCCGACATGGCCGAAGGCGCCGCACATTGTGCCGTCGGCCGAACCGCCGATCGACTGCGCCGCATCCTCGATCACCAGCAGCCCTTCGCACTTGGCAATCGCCATGATCGCCTCGTAGGCGGCGGCAAGCCCGAACAGGTCGACGGGAATAATCGCCTTCGGCTTCAGCCGGCCTTCCTTCTTGATCATGGCGATCGCCGCCTCGAGGCTGGCGATGTCGATGTTGTAGGTCTCGGCGTCTACATCGACGAAAACCGGTTCGGCCTTGGCAAGCGCCACCACTTCCGCCGTCGCGGCAAAGGTGAAGCTCGGCACGAACACCGCGTCGCCGGGGCCGATACCGGCGGCAAACAGCGGCAACAGCAGCGCGTCGGTGCCGTTGGCGCAGGCCACGACATGCTTGGTGCCGATATAGGCTGCGAGCTTGTTTTCGAATTCGGTGACTTGCGGTCCGAGGATATAGCGGCCTTCCTCGACGACATTGTCGATCGCGGCCTTCAGCCGGTCGCGGATACGTTCGCGCTGCGCGCCAAGATCGATGAACTGCATGTCGGCCTCAAAAACGGTGTGGTGCGGGCTGCCCCGGGGACAATGACACGCACAGAAACAACAACTTAACCGGGCCGCTGGTACCAGAGTTGGGCCGGTCTAGAAAGCCGGACCGGCCGCGGGACGGGTTGTCTAGGTGTCGCAGCCTGTTACTTCAGGCTTTCCCTGCATTGCCGCAAGATGCCGGAAATCCGGGCTTCGCCGCCTATTAATCCGGCTAATTCAGTGCGTCTTTCCGGCTCGCGGAAACATAAAGTGATCGGCTGCTTGCAGCGGCTGGCGGCGGACTAAGCGTGGATCAGGCGATTTCGTGCCGCCAGGGCGGGTTGGCGCCGGCCCGCGACACGGTCACCGCCGCCGCTTTGGCGCCGAGCGCCAGCGCCTGACGGATGGCGTCCTCCGAAAGGCCGCCGATCCCGGCCTTGGTGAGCAGGCCTTGCTCGTGCAGCGAGGCCAGAATGCCGGCATTGAAAGTGTCGCCGGCGCCGACCGTGTCGACCACCTCCACCTTATGCGGCATCACCGTGACCTTGTGTTCCCTGCTGTAGCCGACGGCACCTTCGCTGCCGTGGGTAACGACGATCAGCTTCGGGCCGCGATCCAGCCAGTTGCGGATGACGTCCTCATGCGAGCCGGCCTCGCCGAACCAGTGCAGATCCTCATCCGATAGCTTCACGATGTCGGCCATCGCCATCATCGAGCGGATGCGCCGGAGGTGCTTGGCTTTGTCGGGGATGAAGTTCGGCCGGATGTTGGGGTCGAGCATCATGACGCGGCGTTCGTGCTCGCGTTTCATGAATTCTTCGTAGGCAGCACCCGCCGGGTCCGAAATCAGGCTGATGGCGCCAAACAGCATGGCTTCGATCTCGGCGCCCAGTTTCGGCAGATCCTCTGTCGTCAGCATGCGCCCGGCGGTGTTTTCGTCGTAGAAAGTGTAGGTCGCCTGGCCGTTGGTGAGCCGCACGAAGGCGAGCGTGGTCGGGCGAGGGGAGGTGTGCGCATAGGTGGAGCTGACCTTGCTTGCGCCGAGCGCCTCGCGGAACTGGCCGCCGAACAGATCCGACGACAGGCCGGAAAAGAAGCCGGCGGGCGCGCCGAGGCGGCCAAGCGCGATCGCCGTGTTGAACACCGCGCCGCCGACATAGGGCGCAAAGGCCGGCTCGCCCTGTGTCGTGGTGCGCGGCAGCATGTCGATCAGGGCTTCGCCGCAGCAGAGGATCATGATTTCTTGTTCTCCGGCGGATAGATCACGCCCTTGCGGATGATGATGTTGGCGTAGAGCCGGGGTTCGCTGGTCCCGACGATCGCATATGCCGACCGGACGCGTGCATAGAAGTCGGCGCCCGCCAGCGCAACCACCTTGCGGCCCGGCGCGCGCCTGGTGCAGATCGTTTCGATTTCATGGTGGACCGGATCGGCGACCGAGGGATCGCCTTTTACCGAGGCACGAAACAGCGCTTCCGGCACGAAGTCGTCCACCGGCAGCACGCTCAAAATGGCGTCAAGCACCGGTATGAGGTGAAGACCGTCGGCGCGGATCAGCCGGTTTGCCTGTTCTTCCGCCGGATAGTTGCCGTCGACGAGCGCGATCTCGTCGCCATGGCCCATGGCGCGCAATGTCGCCAGAAGCTCCGGACCGAGCAGCGACGGAATACCGATCAGCATTCAGATGCTCCTGGAAATCGTGGTCGAACCGATGAGGAAGCGTTCGGACAGCGGCAGGCTGGCGCCGCCCAGCGCGCGGGCATGGATGCCGACGGTGCCTTCGCGCACCACCGGAAGCTTCAGCCCTTCGCCATCGATCGTACCGATCGCCTGCCTGATCGCATCGACGAGCCGGCGCCGGACAGCGAGCGGCATCCAGCCGTCGATCACCGCGGCCTCGAAATCGATCACCGAGGACGCCGCGACAATGGCGTAGGCAAGCGCCTGCGAGGCGCTGGCGATCCAGTCGTCCAGATCGGCGCCGATCTCGCCCCATTCCTGCGGCGAGGTCCAGAGATAGGAGCCGTCAATGCCGCGTGCGTTAAGCGCCTTTTCCAGCATTGCGATCGAGGCGACGTCGATGAGCTGCGTCGGCTTGCCGTCTGGTCCCGGCACCGGCATCGAACCCAGCGCCCCGGCATTTCCGGTTGGCCCGCCGAACAGCCGGCCGTTGAGCACGATGCCGCCGCCGGCAAAGGCGCCGATATAGAAATAGACGAAGTCGCGCGCCCCGCCGGTCTGGCCGAACACCAGTTCGGCGCCGCAGGCGGAGGTGGCGTCATTCTGCAGATAGACCGGGAATTCGCACTGCGCCTGGATGTCGGCACGGATGTCGCGATGGCGCCATTCGTCCATGATGTCGCGCGGCGCGCCGGCGGTGTCGGCCCAGTTCCACAGTTCGAACGGCATGGCGATGCCGAGCCCGGCAATGCGCTTGTCCTGCGCAGGTGTCAGTTCGGCGCGCATCGTCTTCATGCCTTCGGTGACGAACTCAACCGTCTCGCGCGGCGCCGGATAGCGGTAGGAGTGCTGCAGCATGGAACGCACAGTTCCGAGGAAATCGATCAGCACCAGTTCGGCGCTGCGGCGGCCGATCTTGAGGCCGATGAAGAAGGCGCCTTCGGGGTTCAGCGCCATCGGGATGGAGGGCTGGCCGATCTTGCCGCGCAACGGCGCCTGGCGCAGCAGCAGGCTGTCTTCCTCCAGTTCGCGCATGATGACCGAGACGGTCTGCGCTGAAAGCCCGGTCATGCGCGCAATGTCTGATTTGGCCAAGCTGCCGTGCTGGCGAACCAACGACAGCACCAGCCGCTCATTGTGGTCGCGCATGCCGCTCTGGTTGGTGCCACGGTGGAGACGGCTGGCGGCCGCCTCGGGCGAACCGTGCCTCGCAATGCCGGTCTCCACCCTTGTTCCTTCCCTTGGTTTATTCTTACTGCTTTTGCGGCAGAATGAGTGAACCGCGCAAAGCTGTCAATAATAAATAAGAGTGATTTAATTATTGACAGGCGGCTCCCGCTGGTGTCATTTGAGGGCGCGTCCACACTGGGAGAACTTCAGTGGATGCGCTCGAGATGTCGGTTGGCGGCATCCGCATGGTTCCATGGGAGGAAGATCGTGACCAAAGCTTTATTGAAGTCCACCGTGTTCGCCGCGGCGGGCCTCGGCCTGATGGCGTTTGCTTCGACAGCATCGGCCGCCGGCGTCGGCGCCTGCCTGATCACCAAGACCGACACCAACCCCTTCTTCGTCAAGATGAAGGAGGGCGCGACCGCCAAGGCCAAGGAACTTGGCGTCGACCTCAAGACCTATGCCGGCAAGATCGACGGCGATAGCGAGAGCCAGGTGGCGGCGATCGAAAGCTGCATCGCCGACGGCGCCAAGGGCATCCTGATCACCGCGTCCGACACCAAGGGCATTGTGCCGACGGTGAAGAAGGCGCGTGACGCCGGCCTGCTGGTGATCGCGCTCGATACCCCGCTGGACCCGATCGATGCCGCCGACGCGACCTTCGCGACGGACAATCTGGAAGCCGGCAAGCTGATCGGCGCCTGGGCAGCCGCGACCCTCGGCGATAAGGCCAAGGACGCCAAGATCGGTTTCCTCGACCTGACCCCCTCACAGCCGACCGTGGATGTGCTGCGCGACCAGGGCTTCATGATGGGCTTCGGCATCGACGTGAAGGATCCCAACAAGATCGGCGATGAGGACGATGCCCGCATCGTCGGCCACGACGTCACCAACGGCAATGAAGAAGGCGGCCGCAAGGCGATGGAAAACCTTCTGCAGAAGGACAACTCCATCACCGTCATCCACACCATCAACGAGCCCGCCGCTGTCGGCGCCTACCAGGCGCTCAAGGCGGTCGGTCTCGAAAGCCAGGTGCTGATCGTCTCGGTCGATGGCGGCTGCCCCGGCGTGAAGTCGGTGACCGAAGGCGTCATTGGCGCCACCTCGCAGCAATACCCGCTGCAGATGGCGGCACTCGGCATCGAGGCGATCGCCGCCTTCGCCAAGGACGGCGCCAAGCCGAAGCCGACCGAAGGCAAGAACTTCTTCGACACCGGCGTCAACCTCGTCACCGACAAGCCGGCCAATGGCGTGAAGTCGATCGACACCAAGGAAGGCCTCGCCAAGTGCTGGGGCTGATGGCTGTCTGACAGCCAGCGACAAGCTGACGGCCGGGGGCTTGATCCCCGGCCGCTTCGGGTGGACGATGCGTCACGCGAATAATCCCGGCAGCAGACCGGACAGGCGCGAGCGGGTCTCGGCATGGAGCTGAAGCCCAGGGGAGGAAACATGGCTCAAGCACAGGAATTCGAGAAGGTTCTCTCGAGCAGCGACACAAGCGTTGCCGCCTTTGACGAGCACAAATCGGCCGTCAAGCGCATCCAGCATTTCCTGCACTCCACGCCGGCGGCGGTGCCGCTGATTGTGCTGGTCCTGTCGATCGTAATTTTCGGCATCGCCATTGGCGGGCGTTTCTTCTCATCCTATACGCTGACGCTGATCCTGCAGCAGATCGCCATCGTCGGCATCCTCGGTGCCGCGCAGACACTGGTCATCCTGACCGCCGGCATCGACCTGTCGATCGGCGTGATCATGGTGATTTCAGCCGTGATCATGGGCAATTGCGCGGTCAGCTACGGCATGCCGGCCGTGCTCGCAGTGCCCATCGGGCTTGCCGCCGGCGCAGCCTGCGGCCTGCTCAACGGTTTGCTGGTCGCCTACATGAAGCTGCCGCCGTTCATCGTCACGCTCGGCACCTGGAACATCGTCATGGCGACGAACTTCATCTATTCGGCCAACGAGACGATCCGCGATACCGATGTCGACGCCCAGGCGCCGCTGCTGCATCTCTTTGCCCTGAGTTTCAAGATCGGCACGGCGGTGCTGACACTGGGCGTCATCGCCACGGTCGTGCTCGTTTTGATCCTCTGGTACGTGCTCAATCACACCGCCTGGGGCCGCCACGTCTACGCCGTTGGTGATGATCAGGAGGCGGCGAAGCTGTCTGGCATCCAGACCAAGAAGGTGTTGATGACGGTCTACACCCTTGCCGGGTTGATCGCAGCTTTCGCTGCCTGGGTTTCCATCGGCCGCAACGGCTCGATCTCACCGTCAGCCGCCGTCACCGACTACAACCTGCAGGCGATAACTGCGACGGTGATCGGCGGCATTTCACTGTTCGGCGGGCGCGGCTCAATTCTGGGCACGCTTTTCGGCGCGATGATCGTCGGTGTCGTCTCGATGGGCCTCAACATGCTGGGCGCCGATCCGCAATGGAAGGTGCTGCTCACCGGTGTGCTGATCATCGGCGCCGTGGCGATCGACCAATGGATCAGAAAGGTTTCGGCATGACCGTGGAACCCATCCTCACCGCGCGCGGCCTGATCAAGCGCTATGGCCGTGTCACCGCCCTCGACAATGCCGACTTCGACCTCTACCCCGGCGAAATCCTGGCCGTCATCGGAGACAATGGCGCCGGCAAATCATCGCTGATCAAGGCGATTTCCGGCGCCGCCGTGCCCGACGAAGGCGAGATCCGTCTTGAAGGCAAGGCTGTCGCTTTTAAATCGCCCATGGAGGCGCGCGAGGCGGGCATCGAGACGGTCTACCAAAACCTGGCTTTGTCGCCGGCCCTGTCGATCGCCGACAACATGTTCCTCGGCCGCGAGATCCGCAAACCCGGCTTCCTCGGCGACTGGCTTCGCATGCTGGACCGGCCGGCAATGGAAAAGCGCGCCCGCGACAAGCTGACCGAGCTTGGCCTGATGACCATCCAGAACATCAGCCAGGCGGTGGAAACGCTGTCGGGCGGCCAGCGCCAGGGCGTTGCGGTGGCGCGCGCCGCCGCTTTCGGCAGCCGCGTGGTGATCATGGACGAACCGACTGCGGCACTCGGCGTCAAGGAGAGCCGCCGCGTGCTGGAACTGATCCTCGACGTCAAGAAGCGAGGCCTGCCGATCGTGCTGATCTCGCACAACATGCCGCATGTCTTCGAGGTTGCCGACCGCATCCATATCCATCGGCTCGGCCGCCGCCTCTGCGTCATCGATCCCAAGCAATATACCATGTCCGACGCCGTCGCCTTCATGACCGGAGCGAAGGTTCCGCCGGAGGCTGCACTCGCTGCCTGATCCGCTCGACGGATAAATTGCCGCAGGGGAACTGGCGGCATGCTGGTCTAAATCGATTGAACGTATGTTGCGATGCACTAGGATAGGCTGGGACTGAGAGCGAAAGCCGGTATGATCGCAGCACGATCACGAGAGGCAGTATGACGCGAACAATGACAGCCAAAGCCCCCGATCTCGAAATACCCGATCCCAAGACGCTGGCCGACGAAGTCTTGCTGGCTCTCAAATACCGGGTCGGCAAAGGCACCTCCGTTGCCACGCAATATGATTGGCTGACAGCCTCGATCAAGGTCGTGCGCGACCGCATCGTCGATCACTGGATGCAGGCGACGCAGGAGGCCTACGCCCAGCAGGAAAAGCGCGTCTATTACCTGTCGCTCGAATTCCTCATCGGCCGGCTGATGCGCGATGCCTTCTCCAATCTAGGCCTGATGGACAATATGCGAGAAGCGCTCAAGTCGCTGGGCGTCGACCTCGACCTCATCGCCGGGCTCGAACCGGATGCGGCGCTCGGCAATGGCGGTCTCGGCCGGCTCGCCGCCTGCTTCATGGAAAGCATGGCGACCGTCGACATTCCCGCGCATGGCTACGGCATTCGCTACGCCAACGGCATGTTCCGCCAGGAGATCCATGATGGCTGGCAGGTCGAACTGCCCGAAACCTGGCTCGACCACGGCAACCCTTGGGAGTTTGAGCGGCGGGAGCGTGCCTTCGAGGTCGGCTTCGGCGGCTCGGTGGAATCGATCACCTCCAAGGATGGCCGGCTCGAGCGTCACGTCTGGAAGCCGACCGAGCATGTCCAGGCCGTCGCCTACGACACGCCGGTGGTTGGCTGGCGCGCCAACCGCGTCAACACGCTGCGGCTTTGGTCCGGCATGCCGGTCGATCCGATCCTGCTCGACAAGTTCAACGCCGGCGACCACATCGGCGCGCTGGCCGAAAGCAACAAGGCCGATGCCTTGTCGCGCGTGCTTTACCCCGCCGATTCCCACAAGGCCGGCCAGGAACTGCGGCTGCGGCAGGAATATTTCTTCTCCACCGCGTCGCTGCAGGACATCGTCCAGCGCCATCTCAGCCAGTATGGCGATCTCGCCTCGCTGCCCGACAAGGCGGCGATCCATCTCAATGACACCCATCCGGCGATCGCCGTGCCGGAGCTGATGCGCCTGCTGATGGACGTCCATGGCATGGATTTCGACCAGGCCTGGGATATTACCAAGCGCACCTTCGGCTACACCAACCACACGCTGCTGCCAGAGGCGCTGGAAAGCTGGCCGGTGCCGCTGTTCGAGCGGCTTTTGCCGCGCCACATGCAGATCGTCTACGCCATCAATGCGCAGGTTTTGCTTGAGGCCCGCGCCACCAACCAGTTTTCCAATGAGCAGATCAGCCGCATCTCGCTGATCCAGGAAAATGGCGACCGCCGCGTGCGCATGGGTAACCTGGCCTTTGTCGGCTCGCACTCGATCAATGGCGTGTCGGCGTTGCACACCGAACTGATGAAGGAGACGGTGTTTGCCGATCTCCACAAGCTCTATCCCGAGCGCATCAACAACAAGACCAACGGCATCACCCCACGCCGCTGGCTGATCCAGTGCAATCCAGGCCTCACCGCGCTCACCCGCGCGGCGATCGGGGACCGTTTCCTCGACGACATCGACGCCATCAAGGGGCTCGAAGCCTTTGCCGGTGACGCCGCCTTCCGCGACAAGTTCGCCGCCGTCAAGCGCTCCAACAAGGTCAAGCTCGCCAATCTGGTCGCCGACCGGCTCGGCATCAAGCTCGACCCGTCGGCGCTGTTCGACATCCAGGTCAAGCGCATCCACGAATACAAGCGCCAGCTGCTCAACATCCTGGAAGCGATCGCGCTCTACGATCAGATCCGCTCGCATCCCGAGCAGGACTGGATGCCACGTGTGAAATTCTTTGGTGGCAAAGCGGCGCCCAGCTACCACAATGCCAAGCTGATCATCAAACTGGCCAACGACGTCGCCAAGGTCATCAACAGCGACCCGTCGGTGCGCGGTCTGCTGAAAGTGGTGTTCGTGCCGAACTACAATGTCAGCCTGGCCGAGGTGATGATGCCGGCCGCCGACCTGTCCGAGCAGATTTCGACTGCCGGCATGGAGGCGTCGGGCACCGGCAACATGAAGTTCGCGCTGAACGGCGCCTTGACCATCGGCACGCTCGACGGCGCCAATGTCGAGATCAAGGAATGCGTCGGCGACGACAACATCTTCATCTTCGGCCTGAGCACGGCGGAAGTCGCCGAGCGGCGCAGCAATGGCTACAACCCGCGCGCCGTGATCGAGGGCTCCCCTGAATTGGCGCAGGCTGTTGCCGCAGTATCGTCGGGCGTGTTCTCGCCCGACCAGCCGGATCGCTACCGCGAGCTGGTCGACGGTCTCTACAACAGCGACTGGTTCATGGTGGCGGCGGATTTCGACGCCTATGCCGCCGCCCAGCGCGATGTCGACGCCGTCTGGCGCAACAGCCCCGATTGGTACGCGCGCGCTATCCGCAACGTTGCCCGCGTCGGCTGGTTCTCTTCCGATCGCACGATCCGCCAATATGCGAAAGAAATCTGGAACGTGCCCGCCTGATATGATTGCATGAGGCCACGATCAACGGGTCTTGTGCACAAGAACTGGTTCCCAGGGAGGGACACCGCCTGATGAAGAAACCGCGCGCGACCGCGACGACGAGCGGGTCGGACGGGCTGGCGTCAGCCGGCGATGTCGCCGCAATTGTTGCAGGCACGCATGGTGATCCCTTCGCGGTGCTGGGTGTGCATGAAGCCGACAAGGGCCTGGTTGCCCGCTGCTTCGTCCCCAATGCCGAGTTCGTCACCGCCTATACGCTGACCGGCAAGACGGCCGGCGAACTCACGCGGCGCGACGACGCCGGCTTCTTCGAAGGCAGACTGTCGATCAAGAAACGTCAGCCGCTGCGCTATCACGCCAAGAATGCCGGCGGCGACTGGTGGCTGAGCGATCCCTATTCCTTCGGCCCGGTACTCGGCCCGATGGATGATTATTACATCGCCCAAGGGTCGCATCTCAGGCTGTTCGACAAGCTCGGCGCTCATCTCATCGATCACGAGGGCGCCTCCGGCGTACACTTCGCCGTCTGGGCGCCCAATGCGCGGCGTGTCTCGGTGGTCGGCGACTTCAACGAATGGGACGGCCGCCGGCACACGATGCGCGACCGCCGCGACACCGGCATCTGGGAGCTGTTCATTCCCGATATCGGCG
Organism: Mesorhizobium sp. M0317; assembly: GCF_040321555.1. NCBI lineage: Bacteria > Pseudomonadati > Pseudomonadota > Alphaproteobacteria > Hyphomicrobiales > Phyllobacteriaceae > Mesorhizobium > Mesorhizobium sp. M0317. Next base: position 33,145 of record NZ_JAMYRV010000049.1, read on the forward strand.
CCGGCCACCCCTATAAATACGAGATCATTGCCCCCGACGGCGTGCGCCTGCCGCTCAAGGCTGATCCGTTCGCCTTCAAATCCGAACTGCGCCCGGCCACGGCATCGGTGACGGCGGTGCCGCCGGCGCATGAATGGGGCGACGAGGCGCATCGCGCTTACTGGCGCAAGGCCGATCCCCGGCGCGAAGCCATATCGATCTACGAGGTCCATGCCGGTTCGTGGCAGCAGCACGATGATGGCAGCTTCCTGTCATGGGACGAACTCGCCAACCAGCTCATCCCCTATGCTGTCGAGACCGGCTTCACCCACATCGAGTTCCTGCCGATCTCCGAACATCCCTATGACCCGTCATGGGGTTATCAGACAACCGGACTTTATGCCCCCTCGGCGCGCTTCGGCGACCCCGACGGCTTCGCCCGTTTCGTCGATGGTGCGCACCGCGCCGGCGTCGGCGTCATCCTTGACTGGGTGCCGGCGCATTTCCCAGTCGATGCGCATGGCCTGGCCAATTTCGACGGCACAGCGCTTTACGAGCATGCCGATCCGCGCAAGGGTTTTCATCCCGACTGGAACACCGCGATCTATAATTTCGGCCGCCGCGAGGTGGTGTCGTTCCTCGTCAACAACGCGCTGTTCTGGGCCGAGAAATACCATGTCGACGGTTTGCGCGTCGATGCGGTGGCCTCGATGCTCTACCTCGATTATTCGCGCAAGGCCGGCGAATGGATCCCCAACGAGAAGGGCGGCCGCGAAAACCTCGAAGCGGTGTCCTTCCTGCAGAAGATGAACAAGGAGGTCTACGGCCACCATCCCGGCGTGATGACCATCGCCGAGGAATCGACCTCATGGCCGAAGGTCTCGGCGCCGGTGCATGAAGGCGGGCTGGGCTTCGGCTTCAAATGGAACATGGGCTTTATGCACGACACGCTGGAGTATTTCGCCAAGGAGCCGATCTTCCGCAAACATCACCACAACGACCTGACCTTCGGCCTGACCTACGCCTTTTCCGAGAATTTCGTGCTGCCGCTGTCCCATGACGAGGTCGTGCACGGCAAGGGCACGCTGCTCGGCAAGATGGCCGGCGACGACTGGCAGAAGTTCGCGACTTTGCGCGCCTTCTATGCCTTCATGTGGGGCTATCCCGGCAAGAAGCTGTTGTTCATGGGCCAGGAATTCGCCCAGCGCCGCGAGTGGAGCGAGGCGCGCGCGCTCGACTGGAACCTGCTCGACTTCCACCCGCATCGCGGCGTCTGGCAGACGGTGCGCGACCTCAACTATCTCTACCGCTCGCGCCCGGCGCTGCATGCGCGCGACTGCGAACCGGACGGCTTTTCCTGGCTGATCGTCGACGACAAGGAAAACTCGGTCTTCGCCTGGCTGCGCAGCGCGCCCGGCGGCAACCCGATCGCCGTCATTTCCAACTTCACACCGGTGCCGCGCGACAATTATCGCGTGCCATTGCCCAAGGTCGGCAAATGGCGCGAAATCATCAACACCGACGCTTCGGACTATGGTGGTTCGGGCAAGGGCAATGGCGGTGTGGTCGAAGCCAGGGCGGAAGGAGGAGGCATTTCGGCAACGATGCTTTTGCCGCCACTGTCGACGATCATGCTTGAACTCGTTGCGGACTAGGTCCGTCAACTCGTTTCGGATTAGGTCCGTCGACTCGTTGCGGACCGGGCGATGCTCCAGACTGGTAATTTGGGAGGGTAAAAATGGCAGACTTGAAGAGAACCCAGCCGCTGGCGCGCGATGCCATGGCCTATGTGCTGGCCGGCGGCCGCGGCAGCCGGCTCAAGGAATTGACCGACCGCAGGGCCAAGCCGGCCGTCTATTTCGGCGGCAAGACGCGCATCATCGATTTCGCGCTGTCCAATGCGCTGAATTCCGGCATTCGTCGCCTCGGTGTCGCCACCCAGTACAAGGCGCATTCGCTGATCCGCCACCTGCAGCGCGGCTGGAACTTCCTGCGCCCGGAGCGAAACGAAAGCTTCGACATCCTGCCGGCCTCGCAGCGTGTCTCGGAAACCCAGTGGTATGAAGGCACGGCCGACGCCGTCTACCAGAACATCGACATCATCGAGGCCTATGGCCCCGAATACATGGTCATCCTCGCCGGCGACCACATCTACAAGATGGACTACGAGCTGATGCTGCGCCAGCACGTCGATGCCAATGCCGATGTCACTGTCGGTTGCCTTGAAGTGCCGCGCTTGGAAGCGACCGGCTTCGGTGTCATGCATGTCGACGGCAAGGACAACATCATCGCCTTCGTCGAAAAGCCCGCCGACCCGCCCGGCATTCCCGACAAGCCGGAATTCGCGCTGGCCTCGATGGGCATCTATGTCTTCAAGACCAAGTTCCTGATGGAACAGCTGCGCCGCGATGCGGCCGAGCCAGGCTCCAGCCGCGACTTTGGCAAGGACATCATCCCCTACATCGTCCAGCATGGTAAGGCGATCGCGCATCGCTTCGCCAAATCCTGCGTGCGCTCGACGGCCGAGAACGAGGCCTATTGGCGCGATGTCGGCACGGTCGACGCCTACTGGGAAGCCAATATCGACCTGACCGATATTACCCCCGAACTCGACCTCTACGACCGTGACTGGCCGATCTGGACCTATGCCGAATTGAAGCCGCCGGCAAAGTTCGTGCATGACGAGGATGGCCGGCGTGGTTCGGCCGTCTCCTCGCTGGTCTCAGGCGATTGCATCGTCTCGGGTGCTTCGCTGAAGCGCAGCCTGATCTTCACCGGCGCGCGCATCAACTCCTATTCGACGCTGGAAGAGGTCGTCATGCTGCCCGACGTTCATGTCGGCCGGAACGCAAAGTTGAAGCGCGTCGTCATCGACCACGGTGTAAGGATACCGGAAGGGCTGGTGGTTGGCGAAGACCCTGTTCTCGACGCCAAGCGTTTCCGGGTTTCGGAAAAGGGCATCTGCCTGGTCACGCAGGACATGATCGACAAGCTGAAGCTGTAAGACGGGGTACCATAAACGCATGCAGGTTCTGTCGGTCACGCCCGAGATATTCCCGCTGATCAAGACCGGCGGACTTGCCGACGTGACCGGCGCATTGCCGATCGCGCTGGCCGCCAAGGGCGTGACCATGCGCACGCTCATCCCCGGCTTTCCCCAGGTGATGGACGCCTTCAAGAAAAAGAAGGCTGTCTACCAATACCCGCTGCTGCAGGGCGGCAAGGCTTCGGTCCATGCCGTCAAGATCGCCGGGCTTGACCTGTTCGTGCTCGACGCGCCGCATCTCTACGACCGTCCCGGCGGCCCTTACGGCAATGCGGCCGGCGCCGATTGGCCCGACAATTGGCGGCGTTTTGCCGCGCTGAGCCAGGTCGGTGGCGATATCGCCGGCGGCGCCATTTCCGGCTACCAGCCGGATCTCGTCCACGCCCATGACTGGCAGTCGGCGATGACGCTGGCCTATATGCGCTACGGCAAGGCGGTCGGCGTGCCGTCGCTGATCACGGTTCACAACCTTGCCTTCCAGGGTCAGTTCGGCGCCGGCATTTTTGGCGAGCTCGGCTTGCCGGCCGCGGCGATGGCGCTCGACGGCGTCGAATACTATGGCGGCGTCGGCTTCCTCAAGGCCGGCCTGCAGGCGGCCTGGGCGATCACCACAGTGAGCCCCACCTATGCCCAGGAAATCCGCTCGCCGGAATTCGGCATGGGCCTCGACGGCCTGATCAACATGCGCTCTTCCGACCTCTACGGCATCGTCAACGGCATCGACACCGACATCTGGAACCCGGAGACCGACAAGCATCTGGTGTCGGCCTACTCCGCCGCGACGCTCAAGGCTCGGCTTCCCAACCGGGCGGTTGTCGAGGACCGCTTCAGCCTCGAGCGCGACGACAGTCCGATCGTCTGCGTCGTCAGCCGGCTGACCTGGCAGAAGGGCATGGACATACTGGCGGCTGTGGTCGACGGCGTCGTCGCCACCGGCGCGCGGCTGGCGATCCTCGGCTCAGGCGACGCCGGCCTGGAAGGCGCGCTGCTGGCTGCCACCGCCCGCCATCGCGGCCGTGTCGGCGTCGTCGTCGGCTATGACGAGGGGCTTTCCCACACCATGCAGGGCGGCTGCGACGCCATCGTCATCCCGTCGCGCTTCGAGCCTTGCGGGCTGACCCAGCTTTACGGCCTACGCTATGGCTGCGTGCCGGTCGTCGCCCGCACCGGCGGCCTTGCCGACACCATCATCGACGCCAATGAAGCAGCGATCTCGGCCGGTGTCGCCACCGGCTTCCAGTTCGCGCCCAATAGTGGCGGCGCCATGCTGCACGCCATCCGCCGGCTGGTCGATGCGCGTTCGAGCCCGGCCGTCTGGGAACAGATCCAGCGCCAGGGCATGAAGGCCGATGTCTCCTGGGACAAGAGCGCCGACAAATACGTTGAACTCTACCGCCTGCTGCTTTCGAAAAGGGTTGCCTGAAGCATGATCCGGACCGTCGCCACCAAACCCTATCTCGACCAGAAACCCGGCACGTCCGGACTGCGCAAGAAGGTGCCTGTCTTTCAGCAGGAGCACTATGCCGAGAACTTCATCCAGTCGATCTTCGACGCGCTGGAGGGCTTTGAGGGCAAGACGCTGGTGATCGGCGGCGACGGCCGCTTCTACAACCGCGAGGTCATCAAGAAGGCCATCGCCATGGCGGCGGCCAACGGCTTCGGCAAGGTGATGGTCGGGCAGGGCGGCATATTGTCGACGCCGGCGGCGTCGCATGTCATCCGCAAATACAAGACCTTCGGCGGCATCATCCTGTCGGCCAGTCACAATCCGGGCGGCCCGCACGAGGATTTCGGCATCAAGTACAATGCCGGCAATGGGGGCCCGGCGCCGGAAAAGCTGACCGACGCGATCTTCGAAAAGACCAAGACGATTTCGAGCTTTCGGACGGCCGACATCGACCAGATCGACATCGACAAGATCGGCACGGTGACCGCCGGCGGCATGGCGGTAGAGGTGATCGATCCGGTCTCCGATTACGCCGAGCTGATGGAAAGCCTTTTCGACTTCGACGCCATCCGCGCCAATTTCAAATACGGCTTCCGCATGCGCTTCGACGCCATGCATGCGGTCACCGGCCCGTATGCCAAGGAAATCCTCGAGCGCAGGCTTGGCGCGGAGAATGGCACCTGCCGCAACTACAAGCCGCTGCCCGATTTCGGCGGTCATCACCCGGATCCGAACCTGGTCCACGCCAAGCATCTCTATGACGAGATGATGGGACCGGATGCGCCCGATTTCGGCGCCGCTTCCGACGGCGACGGCGACCGCAACTTGATCATCGGCAAGGGCATTTTCGTCACCCCGTCGGATTCGGTGGCCATGCTTGCCGCCAATGCGCAGTTGGCGCCGGGCTACAAGGACGGCCTCAAAGGCATCGCCCGCTCGATGCCGACCAGCGGCGCGGCAGACCGCGTCGCCGAAAAGCTCGGCATCGGCATCTACGAAACGCCGACCGGTTGGAAGTTCTTCGGCAATCTGCTCGATGCCGGCATGGCAACGATCTGCGGCGAGGAAAGCGCCGGCACCGGCTCGAACCATGTCCGTGAAAAGGACGGGCTGTGGGCGGTGCTGTTGTGGCTGAACATCCTGGCCGTGCGCGGCGAAAGCTGCAAGGACGTCGTTACCGAACATTGGGCGACCTACGGCCGCAATTACTATTCACGTCATGACTATGAGGAGGTCGAAACCGAGCGCGCCAACGCCCTGGTCGACGAGTTGCGCGCCAAGCTGACCTCGCTGCCCGGCACCAGCGTGCGCGGCCTGAAGATCGCCAATGCCGACGACTTCGCCTATCACGATCCGGTCGACGGTTCGGTGAGCAAGAACCAGGGCATCCGCATCCTGTTCGAAGGCGGCTCGCGTGTCGTGTTTCGTTTGTCCGGCACCGGCACGTCGGGTGCTACGCTGCGCGTCTACATCGAGCGCTACGAGCCGGACAGAGCGCGGCATGATCTCGACACGCAAGATGCGCTCGCCGACCTGATCGCGGCTGCCGATGATATCGCCGGGATCAAGAGCCACACCGGGCGCAACAAGCCGAGCGTGATTACTTGAGGGTGGTGACGTCTTTACCCTCGCCCTTGTGGGGAGGGTCGATCCGCGCAGCGGATCGGGTTGGGGGTGCTCGTAAAGCGCTTTCCCCGCGCCGACCCCCACCCCGCTCACTTCGTTCGCGACCCTCCCCACAAGGGGGAGGGTGGAGGATGCGCCGATGACCCAGCTCGGCGCAACGGTCACTCCCGAAGGCATCCGCTTCGCCGCCTGGTCGTCATCCGCGCGGCGCCTGTGGGTGTCGATCTTCGACGACACCGGCGCCCGTGAAATCGACCGGCTCGAACTTCAGCCGGAAGGCGAGAGCGTCCATGCGCTGTTCGTCGCCGGCCTTGCCGCGGGTACGCGCTACGGCTTTCGCGCCGACGGCGAATATGCGCCGGAGCGCGGGCTGTGGTTCGATCCCGACAAGCTGCTCACCGATCCCTACGCCGTCGAGATAGACCGGCCCTACCAGCATCATTGGCGGCTTGCCGTCCGGCGCAACGAAGGCACCGATACCGCGCCGCTGATGCCGAAGACCGTCGCCCGCGCGCTGCCGAAGCCGCTGCCGGCCAAGGCGCCTTTGTTCCAGCCGGGCGGTCTGATCTACGAACTCAATGTCCGTTCCTTCACCAGACTGCATCCGGACGTGCCCCAAGCGCAGCGCGGCACCATTGCGGCACTTGCGCATCCGGCCATCCTCGAACACCTCAGAAAGATCGGCGTCTCCGCCGTTGAGCTAATGCCCGTGACGGCATGGATCGATGAGCGCCATTTGCCGCCGCTGGGCCTCAGCAATGCCTGGGGCTACAACCCAGTCACCTTCATGGCGCTCGACCCGCGCCTGGCGCCCGGCGGCCTCGCCGAGTTGCGCGATACTGTGGGGGTGCTGCGCAGGGTTGGCATTGGCACCATCCTCGATCTCGTCTTCAATCATACCGGCGAAAGTGACCGGCTCGGGCCGACGCTGTCGCTGCGCGGCCTCGACAATCAAGCCTACTACCGCAGCGAGCCGGACGGCAGGTTGGCCAACGATACCGGCACCGGCAATACCATTGCCTGCGATCATCCGGTCGTTCGCGACATGGTACTCGACACGCTACGCCATTTCGTCCGCCATGCCGGCGTCGACGGTTGCCGCTTCGACCTGACGCCGGTCCTCGGCCGCGTCGCTGGCGTATTCGATCCGGCGGCCCCGTTGCTCGAGACCATCGCTGGCGATCCTCTGCTTGCCGATAGGGTGCTGATCGCCGAGCCGTGGGACATCGGCCCGAATGGCTATCAGCTCGGCAATTTCCGGCCGCCTTACCTCGAATGGAACGACCGCTACCGCGACGACGTCAGGCGCTTCTGGCGCGGCGATGCCGGCGCGGTCGGTGCGCTGGCGACAAGGCTCGCCGGCTCCTCCGATGTGTTCGGCAGGGAGGGCCAATCCGCCAGCCGCACGGTCAACTTCATCGCCGCACACGATGGCATGACGCTGGCCGATATCGTCGCCTATGAAGCCAAGCACAACCAGGCCAATGGCGAGAAGAACCGCGACGGCCACAATGAGAACCTGTCCTGGAACAACGGCGTCGAGGGCGAAACCTCGGACAAGGCGATTGCCGAGGCCCGTTCCCATGATCGCTTCGCGCTGCTCGCCACTCTGTTTGCCTCGCGCGGCACCATCATGCTGACGGCGGGCGATGAATTCGGCCGCACGCAAGGGGGCAACAACAACGCCTATGCGCAGGACAACGCCATCACCTGGCTCGACTGGGCCGGGCGCGACGTCGGGCTGGAAGCCCATGTGTCGGCGCTCGCAGCTCTGCGCGGCGCGGTGCCGGCGCTTTCCGATACGCGCTTCCTGACCGGAGAGCCGCCGGACGGTTCTGATGTGCCCGACGTCGCGTGGCTGACCGAGACCGGCGCGCCGCTCGGCGAAGCCGACTGGAACGATGGCTCGCGCCATCGCCTCGTCATGCTGCTCGGCGATGGCGGGGAAGGCCGCCTGGCTGTGATCGTCAATGGCGATCGCCGCCAATGCGTCTTCACGCTGCCCGCGCGGCAAGGCTTTGAATGGCAGCCGGCTGTTGAAGCGCAAGCGGTCGACCTCGCGTGGCCGCTGCCCGGCCGCAGTGTCAGTTTCATGATCGAGCGCCGGACCGCAAAGGCCCGCGCCAGGAAGGGTCCGTGATGGCCGACGACAATGCCCAGCCGGGACCCGAACAGAGCGCCGACTGGTGGCGCGGCTGCGTCATCTACCAGATCTATCCTCGCTCCTTCCAGGACACCACCGGCGACGGCAGCGGCGACCTCTCAGGCATCACCTCACGGCTGGCGCACGTCGCCTCGCTCGGCGTCGACGCCGTCTGGCTGTCGCCCTTCTTCAAATCGCCAATGGCCGATATGGGCTACGACGTCTCCGACTATCAGGCGGTCGATCCGATGTTCGGCACGCTCGACGACTTTGACGCGCTGGTTGCCGAGGCGCACAGGCTCGGCCTGAAGGTGATCATCGATCAGGTGTTGTCGCACTCCTCCGACAAGCACGAATGGTTTGTAGAGAGCCGTGCCAGCAAGGATAATCCCAAGGCTGACTGGTATGTCTGGGCCGACACCAGGCCGGACGGCAACGCGCCCAACAACTGGCTGTCGGTCTTCGGCGGCCCGGCCTGGGAGTGGGACGCGACCCGCCGGCAATACTACATGCACAATTTCCTCGCCTCGCAGCCGGACCTCAACTTCCACAATCCTGAGGTTCAAGACGCGTTGTTGCAGACGGTGCGGTTCTGGCTCGAGCGCGGCGTCGACGGCTTCCGCCTGGATACGGTCAACTACTATGTCCACGACCGCTGGCTGCGCAGCAATCCGCCGCTGGCGTCGAGCGTCGCCGGCACCAATGGCGAAACCAACACCTATCTCTTCCAGGAGCATCTGTTCGACAAGACGCAACCGGAAAACCTCGGTTTCCTCAGGCGCTTCCGCGCTTTACTCGACGAATATGACGGCCGCGCCAGTGTCGGCGAGGTCGGCGACGAAGACCGTTCGCTGCAGACGCTGGCCGCCTACACATCCGGCGGCGACAAGCTCAACATGTGCTACACCTTCGACCTGCTCGGTCAGCAATTCTCAGCCGCCCATGTGCGCGGCTGCGTCGAGGCCTTCGAGGCAGCTGTCGCCGACGGCTGGGTCTGCTGGGCGTTCTCCAACCACGATGTCGTGCGCCATGTCAGCCGCTGGACGCGGCCGGGCGGCGATCCAGATGCGGTGGCGACATTCGCTATCGCTTTGCTCTCCTGCCTGCGGGGCTCGATCTGTCTCTACCAAGGCGAAGAGCTTGGGCTGGAGGAGGCGGAACTGACCTTCGAGGATCTGCGCGATCCCGTCGGCATCCGTTTCTGGCCGGGGGTAAAGGGCAGGGACGGCTGCCGCACACCGATGGTCTGGGAAGCGGGCGCCGACAATGCCGGTTTTTCCTCGGGAAAACCCTGGCTGCCGGTGCCGGAAAGCCACCGCGCTCGGGCGGTCGATATCCAGAACGCCGACGACAAGTCCGTGCTCGCCGGCTACCGGACGATGCTCGCCTTGCGCAAGGCGCATCTGGCGCTGGTCAAGGGCCCGATCCGCTTTCTCGATACCGACGGCGATGTCCTTGCCTTCATCCGGCAGGGCGAGGACGAGATATTGCTCTGCGTCTTCAATTTCGCCGACAAGCCGGCCGACTGGCGGCTGCCGCCGGATCTCCAGCTTGTCGAGGCGATCGCTCTGGGTGGCGGTGCCGTCCTGCAGGAGGAGGGGCTGTTGCTGCCGGCCCTGGGCTGGTTTGTCGGCAAGGTAGGCTGATCTTTCAGGGACGCCGTCCGGCTTCAAAAAAGATCGTGTCCGCATGCAACCGTGCCGAGTGATCCGCGCAACGTCACCGGCGCCACGTTTTCCATTTTCGGGCTTCTTAGGTACTTTCGTTGAGCTTGGCCACGAACTGCATTCCTGGAATGTTTCCAGATGGTTGCGCTAATGACAACTGCTGAGGGCAAAACCCAAAATTACAGGACAACCACAAGCTGCACCCAATTGGATCTTATAATATAGATTAGCTATGGCTGGTTTAGGGTGAGGATGCTCACTTAGCGTCAAGCAAGACTCGGTTGAAATAATATTTCCGTCTGTCTAGTCTCCTGCCACCAGCTGCCGGAACGGGAACCGGCAGCGCGCTCGAAGGGGCCAGAAATCGGTTCTGGGGCGTCAACACTCGTAAGGCGCAGCCGATGGGCAGCGCCACAGGGAGAGACTTCATGCTGAAAAATTTGCTGAAGGCGACGCTTGTCGCCGCAACCATGACCTTTGCCGCAGGCACGTTCCTGACGCCGGCCCTTGCCGAGACCGTCTATAACAGAGGCAGCGCCGCCGAAGCGGAGACGGTCGATCCGCACAAGACCTCGACCGTCTACGAAGCCGATATCATACGCGACCTGTTCCAGGGACTGGTCATGCACGATCAGAAGACGAACCTCATCCCGGGCGCCGCCGAAAGCTGGACGGTATCTGATGACGGCACCGTCTACACCTTCAAGCTGCGCAAGGACGGCTTGTGGTCGGATGGCAGCCCGGTGACGGCGGACGACTTCGTCTATTCCTTCCGTAGGCTGGAGGATCCGGCGACCGCCGCCGAATACGCTTCCATGCTCTATCCCGTGAAGAACGCCGAGGAAGTCAACACCAAGAAAGGCAAGCCCGAGGACATGGGCGTCAAGGCGATCGACGCCAACACCCTGGAAGTGACGCTGAAGGCGCCGACGCCATACTTCCTGGAGATGCTGACCCACCAGGCTACCTACCCGGTCAACAAGGCCTCGATCGACAAGCTCGGCGCCGACTGGATCAAGGCGGGCAATCTCGTTTCGAACGGCGCCTATACATTGGCCGAGTGGATTCCCAACGACCACATGAAGCTGGTCAAGAATCCGAAATTCTGGGATGCCGCGACCGTCAAGATGGACGTCGTCAACTACATCCCGACCGAAGACCGCTCTTCGGCGATGAAGCGCTTCGAGGCAGGCGAACTCGACAGCTACGGCGACCTGCCGACCGAACAGCTCGCTGACCTCAAGACCAAGTTCGGCGATCAGGTCCGCGTCGGACCGTATCTCGGCACCTACTATTACGCGATCAAGACCGACAAGGCACCGTGGGACAATGTCGAGCTGCGCAACGCCATCTCGATGGCGATCGACCGCGACTTCCTGGCCGAAAAGGTCTGGCAGAATTCCATGCTGCCTGGCTATTCGATGGTGCCTCCGGGCATCGCCGGCTACACGCCGGCAATGGCCAAATACGCCGACATGCCGCAGATCGACCGCGAGGACGCCGCCAAGAAAATCCTCGAGAAACTCGGCTATACGCCCGAGCATCCGCTGAAGATGGAGATCCGCTACAACACCTCGGAAAACCACAAGAACACCGCGGTTGCCATCCAGGAACAGTTGAAGCCGCTTGGCGTCGAGATCACGCTGCTCAACACCGATACCAAGACCCACTATTCCTTCCTCGAGCAGAAGGGCAACTACGACGTGGCGCGTGCCGCCTGGATCGCCGACTACAAGGATCCCGAGACCTTCCTCGGCATCACCCGCAAGGCCAGCGGCAACAACTATTCGAGCTACGTCAGCCCGGCATATGAGGCGGCCATGGACAAGGCCGCGGCTGCCGGCGGCAAGCCGGAAGAGCGCATGAAGGACCTCACCGAGGCCGAGCGCATCCTTGTCGATGACGTTGGCAACATTCCGCTTCTCTACTACAGCTTCCACGATATCGTTTCCTCGAAGCTGCATGGCTTCGATGACAATGTGATGGACATCCATCCGTCCCGCTTCGTCTCCAAGGACTGATAATCATCCTTGCCTGGACCGCCGCGTCACCTCCGGGCGCGGCGGACTGGTCGGTCATCGCACCGGTCCGAAAGTCGTGGTCGATTTTCGGCAAGCCCGGTGCGAAGATTTGGCGCCGGAGCGTGGCAATGCGTCCGCATGGACGTATGTCGCTCTGGCCGAAGCGGGGCGCCAATGCTGCGATATATCTTACGGCGGCTTCTGACCGCCATTCCGACGCTGTTCGTCATCGTGACCATGGCGTTCTTCCTGATACGCGTCGCACCGGGCGGCCCTTTCAATCAGGAGCGGGGCCTCAGTCCCGAGATCAGGGCCAATCTGGAAGCACAGTTCGGCCTCGACGATCCGCTCTGGCTGCAATATGCCCACTATCTCGGCAATCTCTTGCGCGGCAATTTCGGGCCGAGCTACAATTTGCCTGACTTCACCGTCACCGAACTGTTTGCCAAGGGGCTGCCGATATCGGTCCAGCTCGGCACCTCCGCGCTGATCCTGGCGCTGCTGCTTGGTTCCGTACTCGGCACCATCGCCGCGCTCAACCAGAACAAGCTTGGCGACTATACGGTGATTGCGCTGGCGACCGCCGGCAGCACTATCCCCACCTTCGTCATCGCTCCTGTCATTCAGCTGGTGTTCGGATTGACCTGGAAGCTGTTGCCGATCGGTGGCTGGGGTGATGGCGCATTGATCAACAAGATCGGCCCGGTGCTGACGCTGGCCTTGCCGCAGATCGCCATCGTTGCCCGCCTGATGCGCGGGTCGATGATCGAGAGCTTGCGTTCGCATCATATCCGAACGGCGCGTGCGCTCGGCCTCTCCGACTGGTCGGTGGTGGTCAAGCACGCGCTGCGCGGCGCCATCCTGCCGATCGTTTCCTTCACCGGCCCGGCAGCCGCGGCGCTGCTCACCGGTTCGGTCATCGTCGAGACCATCTTCTCCATTCCCGGCGTCGGCCGCTATTTCGTCGATGCCGCGCTCAACCGCGACTACACGCTGGTGATGGGGACCGTGGTGGTGATCGCGCTCTTCACCATCGTCTTCAACCTGATCGTCGACGTCATGTACGCGGTCGTCGACCCGAGGGTACGCTATGACTGAGGGTGCGCTATGACTGACATCACAGCCGCCGCCGCTCCGCCGGCCGTCGTCGGCCGCTCGCTCTGGGGCGACGCATGGGCGCGCCTCAAAGCCAACCGCGCCGCCATGTTCAGCCTCTATTACCTGGCCTTCATTGGCGTCATCAGCATCTTCGGCCCCTGGTTCGTGCCGCATCAGTACACCACCATCTATGCCGACTATGTGCGCACGCCGCCAAGCTTTTCAGCCTATCCGAAGCCCGACATGATCGAGACGGCGCTCAAGGATGCCATCAAGCGCATGCGCGTCGACATCAAGGAGTGGAAACTGGACGGCAGTCGCGTCACCGTCACCGTCACCTCGACCAAACCGATCGACGACCGCAACATCCGCTATCTCGACCGCTCCGATGCCTTCGACGATACCAAGATAGAGAGCAAATCGGCCGACGGGCTCGAATTGACTATGACTGCGTCGGTCAAACAGCAGTACTTCCTGTTCGGCACCGACAACACCGGTCGCGATCTTCTCTCGCGAACGCTGATGGCAGGGCGCATCTCGCTGGCCATCGGCCTGCTTGCCGGCATTGTCGCGGTGGTCATCGGCGTCCTCTATGGGGCGGCGGCAGGCTTTTCCGGCGGCAAGATCGACGAGGTGATGATGCGCATCGTCGACGTGCTCTATTCTTTGCCCTTCATTTTCTTTGTCATCATGCTGGTGGTGTTCTTCGGCCGCAACTTCGTGCTGATGTTCCTGGCGGTGGGAGCGGTGCTGTGGCTCGACATGGCGCGCATCGTGCGCGGCCAGGCGCTGTCGATCCGGCGGCAGGAGTATGTCCAGGCGGCCGAAGCCATGGGCGTCGGCCAGCGCGGCATCCTGCTGCGCCATGTCATCCCCAATCTGCTCGGACCAGTGGTGATCTACATGACGCTGCTGGTGCCGCAGGTCATCATCCTGGAAAGCTTCCTGTCTTTCCTTGGCCTTGGCGTGCAGGAACCGATGACCAGCTGGGGCGTGCTCATCTCGGTCGGCGCCAAGAACATCGGCACCGCCAACTGGCTGCTTTTGTTCCCCGCCTTCTTCCTCGTGTCGACGCTGTTTGCACTGAACTTCGTCGGCGACGGCCTGCGCGACGCGCTCGATCCGAGAGACCGATGAAGATGGGACCGATAAAGATGGGGACCGATAAGATGGGGACCGTTGCGATGGAAACGCCCGAAACGATCCTCAGCGTCAAAGACCTTCGCGTCCGCTTCCGCACGCTCGACGGCGCGGTCGAAGCGGTCAAGGGCATCAACATCCACGTCAAGGCAGGTGAAACCGTTGCCGTGGTCGGCGAATCCGGCTCCGGCAAGAGCCAGACGATGATGGCGGCGATGAGCCTGCTGGCGTCCAACGGCGAGGCGACGGGGCACGTCGATTATCGCGGGCGCAACCTTTTGACCATGAGCAAGCCCGACCTCAACAAGGTGCGCGGCGCCAAGATCAGCATGATCTTCCAGGAGCCGATGACCTCGCTCGATCCGCTCTATTCGATCGGCAACCAGCTGATCGAACCAATCCGCAAGCACCGCGGGCTGAACGCAGCCGAGGCACGGAACGAGGCGCTCAAGCTGCTGCGGCTTGTGCATATTCCCGATCCCGAGCGGCGGATGAAATCCTATCCGCACGAAATGTCGGGCGGCCAGCGCCAGCGCGTCATGATTGCCATGGCGCTCGCCAACGACCCCGACATCCTGATCGCCGACGAGCCGACGACGGCGCTCGACGTCACCATCCAGGCGCAGATCCTGGTGCTGCTCGCCGAACTGCAGCGCAAGCTCGGCATGGCCATCGTCTTTATCACCCACGATCTCGGCATCGTCCGGCGCTTTGCCGACCGCGTCTATGTCATGCGCTATGGCGAGGTGGTCGAGGAAGGCGAGGCGGAAGCACTTTTCGCCAACCCGCAGCATGCCTATACCAAAATGCTGCTGGCCGCCGAACCGACCGGCACCAAGGCGGCGCCGCCGCCCAGCGCTCCTGTGCTGCTGGAGGGCCGCAATGTCGAAGTGACCTTCAAGATCGGCGGCGGCTTCCTTGCCGGCGAACCGCTGCTGCTACGCGCCGTCGATCACATTTCGATCCGGCTGAAGCGCAACCAGACCATCGGTATCGTCGGCGAGTCCGGTTCGGGAAAATCGACGCTCGGCCGCGCACTTCTGCGCCTGTTGCCCAGCGACGGTGTCATCCGCTTCGGCGACCGCGACATCTCCACCGCCGACCGCCAGGCGATGCGGCCGCTGCGACGTGAGATGCAACTCGTCTTCCAGGATCCGTTCGGCTCGCTGTCGCCGCGCATGACCGTCGGCCAGATCATCACCGAAGGGCTTCTGGTGCATGAGCCGAACCTGTCAGGCAAGCAACGCGATCAGCGCGCCGTCGAGGCCTTGCTCGAGGTCGGCCTCGACCCCAACGCACGCAACCGCTACCCGCACGAATTCTCCGGCGGCCAGCGCCAGCGCATCGCCATCGCGCGTGCCGTGATCCTGAAGCCCAAACTGGTGGTGCTGGACGAGCCGACTTCGGCGCTCGACCGCTCGGTGCAGAAGCAGATCGTCGAATTGCTGCGCAAGCTGCAGGCCGACCACGAACTGTCCTACCTCTTCATCAGCCACGATCTCTCCGTGGTGCGCGCCATGGCCGACTACATCATCGTCATGAGGCAGGGCAAGATCGTCGAGGAAGGCCCGACGGAAGAGATCTTCAGCAACCCGCAGGCGGCCTACACGCAGACACTGATGGCTGCGGCGATCGATGTCACGCGCTTCAGGCTGAGTGCTTAAGGCGTGACGTTAAGCCGATAGTCAGGGTAGGGCCAGTTCGCTTAGCCCGCTGACCTGGGGCATCTGTTGGCTCTTGTCGCGACAATGGCCTCTTGCCGCTGCTTCAGTTTTTCGATTCTGGCCGTCTCACGGTTGGCCACTGCGCTCTTCACGCGCGTGCCGCCGAGCAGCCAGTTGGGAACGCTGGTGTTGGCGACCTTGCCGCGGGTGATGGCGGTTTGCGAGATGTCGCGCGCGGTATCGCCTACCGCGTTGTTGATCTCGGCGCATGTCATGCTGTCGTATTTTGCCGGGTTCACAGCGCCGCCCAGCGATGAGCAGCCTGCCGCCAGCGACAGGGCAAGCAGCGCTGACAGCCGGCCTGCACTTGAAATCAATAAATTCATCTTCCGCAAACCTCGTTCCGGCCGCTGTCTCGGTGGCATTCCTATTATCGAGGTAGCGCGGATGGTTGTCGCGTCAAAACATCATGCTGACAGGGAACGCCGACGCGGCCGGTTTGCACCAAGCTATCTAGTGGGTCGGGAGAAACAAACACCTAAGTGTCTGTTTTTTCTGGTCGGAGTGGCAGGATTTGAACCTGCGACCCCCTCGTCCCGAACGAGGTGCGCTACCAGGCTGCGCTACACTCCGTGACCAGACCGCGGGCTTATAGCTGCCACATACCGTTCCTGCAAGCGGCAATGGCAGCGCTTCTGTCGCATTTCGTTGGCTTTCGTTGGGCATTGCCGCAAAGCTTGGCTTTCCCTCCCGGGATAAACCCGGCTTAAAGCCTTGTGTGCTAAGTCGCAGCCTCGATAGATCGTGTTTTCGCCATCTGGAGCTTTGCTGCCTTGCCCCTGAAAATCGTAGGCGACGCCCGGCCCAACAGCTTCGAATTCGAAACCGAAGCGCTGATCAAGGCGTCCGGCTTTCGCGAATACGACGCGCGCTGGTGGTTTGGCCATGCCGGCTCCAGCCAACCGCCGGACCTGAACCTGATCGGCGTCCAAGCGTTGGGCATGGGCCTGGGCACTTTGATCCGCCGTCTTGGCGCGGGTCCCGACATCGTCACCGGGCATGATTTCCGTTCCTATTCGCTTGCCATCAAGCTGGCGCTGGTTTCCGGCCTGATGGCTGCGGGCGCAAAGGTGAAAGACATTGGCCTGGCGCTGTCGCCCATGGCCTATTTCGCCCAGTTCGCGCTCGACGCGCCTTCCGTCGCCATGGTCACCGCATCGCACAACGAGAATGGCTGGACCGGAGTCAAGATGGGTGCGGCGAGGCCGCTGACCTTCGGACCAGAGGAGATGAGCGCACTGAAACAGATCGTGCTGTCGAGCGACTTCGATCTCGCCGGCGGCGGCTGCTACGATTTCGTCTCCGGTTTTCGCGAGACCTATCTCGACGACCTGACCCAGGACAAGCGCATCGCGCGCAAGGTCAGGGTTGTGGCGGCTTGCGGCAACGGCACCGCCGGCGCCTTTGCGCCGCAGGCGCTGGAGCGCATCGGCTGCGAGGTCATCCCGCTCGATGTCGAACTCGACCACACTTTTCCGCGCTATAACCCCAACCCCGAAGACATGCGGATGCTGCACGCCATCCGCGACAAGGTGCTGGAGACCGGCGCCGATGTCGGGCTGGGCTTCGACGGCGACGGCGACCGTTGCGGCGTGGTCGACAATGAGGGCAACGAGATCTTCGCCGACAAGGTCGGCGTCATGCTCGCGCGGGACATCTCCAGCCAGCATTCCAGCTCGACTTTCGTCGTCGACGTCAAGTCGACCGGCCTGTTCCACACCGACAGCGTCCTGCGCGCCAATGGCGCGGTCACGGATTACTGGAAGACCGGCCATTCCTACATCAAGCGCCGCGTCGCCGAGCTTGGCGCCGTCGCCGGCTTCGAGAAGTCGGGCCATTTCTTCTTCAATCCGCCGATCGGCCGCGGCTATGATGACGGTCTCATCACCGCGACCGCCATTTGTGAGATGCTCGACCGCAACCCCACAAGTTCGATGGCCGATCTCTATCGCGCGCTGCCGCTGACCTTCGGCACGCCGACCATGTCGCCGCATTGCGCCGATGACGTGAAATACGGCGTGGTCGATCGGGTGGTGGCGGACTTCCAGGCGATGCAGCGCGCCGGCAAGGCTTTTGCCGGCCAGAAGATCGCCGAGCTGATCACCGTCAACGGCGTGCGCATCGTGGCCGAAGATGGCACCTGGGGCCTGGTACGGGCGTCGTCGAACAAGCCGGAGCTTGTCGTGGTTGTCGAAAGCCCGGTATCTTCCGACCGCCGCCGGCAGATGTTCGAGGCGGTCGACGCCGTGCTGCGCCGCAGCCCCGAAGTCGGCGCTTACAACCAGACGTTCTGATTGGACCTTTCATGACCGAGCGCATCGTCAGTTTTGTCATGAGCGGCGGTGTCGGTTCGCGGCTGTGGCCGCTGTCGCGCGAGGACAACCCGAAACAGTTCCACGATCTTTCCGGCGACGGCTCGATGCTGGCCAAGACACTACGCCGGCTGACGGCGCGGCCGGAGGGCGAAACGCCGATCTTCCTGATCGCCGCCGAGCGCCATGCCGAGCGCGTGCATGCCGACCTTGCCGGCCTCGACCTCGCCGGCGGTGGCCCGCTGTTCGAGCCGACCGGGCGCAACACGGCTGCCGCCGTGGCGCTGGCCGCGTTGCGCACATTGTCGGAGTTCGGCGACAGCCTGGTTCTGGTGGTTCCGTCCGACCACGAAATCGCCACCCCCAGGCAGTTCTGGCAGAGCGTCGAGGCTGGCAGCCAGGCAGCCCTTTCCGGCCGTCTGGTGGTGTTCGGCATCAAGCCGACGCAGCCCGAGACCGGCTATGGGTATATCGAAGTCGCAGCCGAAAGCGGCGGCGTCTTCGACGTGTCGCGCTTCGTCGAAAAGCCCGACCTCGCTACTGCGCAGAGCTATCTCAGTGCGGGCACCTTCTACTGGAACACCGGCATTTTCCTGTTTCGCGCCGGCGCCATGCGCGACGCATTTGCGGGCTTCCAGCCCGACATCTGGCAGGCCACCGAAGCGGCCTACAAGGCAGCGACTTCGGATCTGTCCGGCCTCTATATGCCGCTCGACCTCTACGCCGCCATCCCTTCGAACTCGATCGACTACGCGATCATGGAACGGGCCAAGGACATCGCCATGGTGCCGGCCGGCTTCCGCTGGAACGACCTCGGCTCCTGGCAGTCGCTGCTCGATGTCGGCCCTGCTGATGCCAATGGCAATGTCGTCGTCGGCGATGTCGTCGCCATCGATTGCGAGAACTCCTACATCAGAAGCGACGGCCGGCTTTTGTCGGCAATCGGTATGAAGGATGTCGCCATCGTCTCGACGGCGGACGCCACCTTCGTCGCCCCGGTCAGCCACAGCCAGCACGTCAAGAAAATCGTCGAGCAGCTGGAAAAGTCGGGCCGGCTGGAAACCAGGTTCACGCCGGCACACGACCGCGTCATCGAGAGCGGCGCCTGGCGTCGGCGCGTGCATCACTGGCTGTTCGAGGAGACCTTGCCGCTGTGGTCGACTTCAGGCGTCGATGAGCGTCATGGCGGTTTCCACGAGGCGCTCGGCTTCGACGGCGAGGCGCTGTTGAAGCCCAAGCGCATGCGCACGACGGCGAGGCAAGTCTACGCCTTCGCCGTTGCCAAGGCCCGCGGCTGGGACGGTCCAGCCGATCGCCTGATCTCCCATGGCATCGCCTTCATGGCCGGCAAGGGCCGCACGGACCGGGGCGGCTGGGTGCGCACGCTCAATGTCGACGGCTCCGTCGCCGACCCAACCGAGGATGCCTACGACCATTCCTGCGTGCTGCTGGCGCTGGCGCATGCGCATATGTGCGGCGATCCGGATGCGCTGCGGCTGGGCCAGGAGACCTTCGTGTTCCTCGACGCGCATCTCGAGGACAGCCGCATGACCGGCTTTCTCGAGACATCCGATGGCGAGGGCGAGCGGCGCTCCAACCCGCATATGCATCTGCTCGAGGCCTTCCTCGCCTGGTATAAGGCGACCGGCGACCGCACCTATCTGCGCCGCGCCGCGCGCATCATCGACCTTTTTCGCAGTCATTTCTTCGATGCCGAGAGCTGGACGCTGGGCGAATATTTCGACGCCGGGTGGAAGCCGGCCGCCGGCGAGAAGGGCACATGGACCGAGCCCGGCCATCATTTCGAATGGGCCTCGCTGCTCACCGATTTCGTCGCCCGCAGCGGCCAGGGCGAGTTGAGCAATTTTGCCCGCAAGCTCTACGCCTCGGCCATCGCCAACGGCCTCAACCGCGCCACCGGCCTTGCCTACGGCGCGGTCTCCAGACAGGGCCTGCCGCTCGACCTTGTGTCGCGGAGCTGGCCACAGGCCGAAGCGATCAAGGCGGCGATTGCGCTGGATGGCTCGGGTGGTCCCGACCTCAAGCCCGAAATCGAGGCGCGCGTCGGCCGGCTATTCCGCTGGCACATCGACCCGGCGCCGCTCGGCCTGTGGATCGACCGCATCGACGAACGCGGCCGCTCCTTGGCATCGGACGTGCCGGCCAGCATCTTCTATCATCTGGTCTGCGCGCTGACGCAGTATCTTGATGGGACAGCGCAGAAGGGGTGAGGTTGTTGAGAGGCCGGTGCGAGGCCCCCCCCCCTACCCGGCCGGGCCAAAGGGGGGTGCTGGGGGCCACCCTCAAATACGGGGCGCTAACAACCCGAGAGAGAATTAAACTATGTAGGGGAG
>NZ_JAMYRV010000050.1:0-53634 GCF_040321555.1 Mesorhizobium sp. M0317
AGGTGAAGCTCGAGCCCGGCTTCGCAAGGGCCTGATTAAACCTGAACGGCCCTGATCCGATATTCGCGGTCACCTGCTCGGTCGCGGGGCGACTTGCATCCTTCTCGCGCATTATAAAAAGAGGCTGCCCGTTGTTGGTTGCCAGTAAATTGATCAGAAGCCCCAGCGGTTCCTTGAGCGCGATTGTGAAGGTCTTGTCGTCCTTCTTTGAAATATCCTTGGCTCGCTCCATAAGCAATTGTGCACTGGGTACGTGGACCCAGCGGCGGATCGAGGCGACACAGTCCGCCGCGGTGACCGGGGTGCCGTCATGCCAGCTCAGGCCGTCCCGGAGTTCGAACGTGTAAGTCTTCTTGTCCTCGGAAACGCCCCACTTCTCCACCATTTGTGGCTGTGGCATAAGCTTGGCGTCAAGCGAGAACAGCATGTCGTAGATTGCCAGGCTATGGTCGACGGTTATGTTACTCGTCTCAACGACTGGATCGAAGACGCGGAGATCCACCGCCTTCACCATGCGCACCGTCCGCGCGCCGGCT
Source organism: Mesorhizobium sp. M0317 (assembly GCF_040321555.1). NCBI lineage: Bacteria > Pseudomonadati > Pseudomonadota > Alphaproteobacteria > Hyphomicrobiales > Phyllobacteriaceae > Mesorhizobium > Mesorhizobium sp. M0317. The sequence continues at coordinate 537 of NZ_JAMYRV010000050.1, forward strand.
GCCGTCGTCTGCGCTCGCAGGACAGAAGGGATCGATAGAGCCGCTCCGGCGGCCATGCCTACTTTCATGAGGTCGCGTCGCGAGATCGTCATGTTCCAGTTCCCCTTTTTTGAGTTAAGCGCGCGCTTAACCTGCGCCTTCTTTAGAGTATTTGTCGAACGCCCGGGGGGAAGCAATATCCGCCTGTCGTTTCGACGAACGACTGATCGGTCGTTCAGAAGATGCTACTATCTGAGAGTGCAAGCTTGGCGCCAAAATGCGTCGATTGCTGAAATGCAGGCCGCACACAACGGCGCGGTTTGAAATGTCTCCACCTCCGCGAACCGCCCGGGGGCCGTCATGTGCGGTCGCAGGCGCGAGAGCCAATCAAAATTACAATGTAGCTTTTTGAGCGACCTTCCCTGTCGGCGCCGATCCGGCTGACCATTTAACCGCCGCAGATCAATTCGAGACGGGTCGGATCATGGGCGTTCGTCTTCCAAGCGATGAATTTCTTTCCAACTGGCATTGTGGCCTTCCGCTTTTTCCGTGCCCTCGGCCTCGGGGATCGCGTCTGTAAGTGCAAGTGCATCACAAAGCGAGGCCCACCTCGCATCGGCGGTATTCAGCGTAGCTCGCATTCATCACCGCACTTGCGGCGTGCGAGCGGTGAGATCTCCCAGTCGATGTCGCTGACTAGCACACCGAATCAGCCTTCTCCTGAACGACCTCAACAAGGGCGCCTTATACCTGATGAGGTCCACGGCCGTGCGGCTGCTGGGTCGATCTGCTTCTGAATATCCTCTCGAATTTGCGAGGCACGAGGTCGTGTAGGATTGAAGAAAAGGCGGCCGCCGACAACTGCATCCGGAAAACCGTGTCGCATGAAGGAGTGCTGCTCGGTCGGTTCATAATGGTCGTCTGTGCAGCGGGGAGATTCATCGTACTCTCTCCCTTGTAGTCAGACATCTTTGCGCGGGTCGGCCAACAGGTTACCAGAAATGATCCTTAGGCAACTGGGGTAGCGCTGGACCGGGCAGTTGTTGAGCCGAGCGCCAATCTAGCGGCAGAGTCGCCCCTCCAACGGGCGGTGCAAATGCCGATGGCGTCTGCGCAATGTGTTCATGACTTCCTCGCTAACACCGACGAAGGCGCTCCATACTGAATATCAGAGCACTCCCAATTGCCTGCCTACCTCGGTGAAGGCGTCGACCGCGCGGTCGATGTCGGCGCTGGAATGCGCGGCCGACATCTGGGTGCGGATGCGCGCCTGCCCCTTCGGTACCACCGGGAAGGAGAAGCCGATGAGATAGACGCCGCGCTTCAGCATGCGTTGTGCCATCTCCTGAGCAAGAGCCTCGTCGCCCAGCATCACCGGGATGATCGGATGATCCGCGCCCGCCAGCGTAAAGCCAGCCCTCGACATCTTCCAGCGGAAGCGGTTGGCATTGGCGTAGAGCTTTTCGCGCAGCGCATCACCATGCTCAACAAGGTCGAACACCTTTAGCGACGCCCCCGCAATGGCGGGCATCAGCGTGTTGGAGAAGAGATACGGCCGCGAGCGTTGGCGAAGCCATTCAATGACGTCGCGCTTGCCTGACGTGTAGCCACCTGATGCGCCTCCAAGCGCCTTACCCAGCGTACCTGTGACGATGTCGATGCGGCCCTCGACACCGCAATGCTCAGCGGAACCGCGCCCGTGTCTGCCCACGAAGCCAACCGCATGGCTGTCGTCTACCATGACAAGGGCGCCGTATTTCTCCGCTAGATCACAAACGCCGCCAAGATTGGCAATGATGCCGTCCATCGAAAACACGCCATCGGTCGCGATCAACTTGAAACGGCTGCCTTCGGCCTTCTTCAGTTCCTCTTCCAGTGCGGCCAGGTCGTTGTTGGCATAACGGAAGCGCCTAGCCTTTGAGAGCCTTACGCCGTCGATGATGGAGGCGTGGTTCAGCGCGTCGGAAATGATTGCGTCTTCCTGGCCGAGCAGCGTCTCGAACAATCCGGCATTGGCGTCAAAACAGGAGGAATAGAGGAGCGTATCTTCCATCTTGAGAAATGAGGAGACTCGCGCCTCCAGTCGCTTGTGCTCTTCCTGAGTACCGCAGATGAAGCGCACCGACGCCATGCCGTATCCATAGCGATCGAGTGCAGCCTTAGCCGCGTCCCGCAGGTCTTGATTATCGGCGAAACCGAGATAGTTGTTGGCGCAGAAGTTCAGGACCTTGCTGCCATCCGCAAGTTCGATCTCGGAAGACTGGGTCGACGTGATGACGCGCTCGGATTTGTAGAGCCCCGCAGACTTCAACCCGGCCAGTTCCGCCGACAAATGTGCAATGAAAGCGTTCTTCATCAGCAAGTCAGCAGAAATGGCATGAAGCAAGCCCTACAAAGGTACATGAAACTGGACGCTCATCATCGAGTGGCAACGGTTGTCAATTGGCTCAACTCGGCGCGCCACGAGGCCAAAGGTGAGCCTGCTCGAATTTGCCGGCGTTTGCGTGACGACAACTCATCGTCAAAGGCGCTGGCCAACTGGCAGTCGTAGGGCTCATTCCGCTCACGGATACATGACAGCAGTCGACCATGCCGGCTCATCGTGTTTATGCCAGTAGAGATCCATGAGCCGGCGGGTGATGGATCCGACGTGTGCATTGGCAATCGCGGTATCATCGATACGGGTCACGGGCATAATGCCGCCGGCAGTCGAGGTGATAAACACTTCGTCGGCCCCTTTGATCTCAGCACGACTGATATCAGCGGCCGTGGCTGAGAGTCCGATCTCGGCACAAAGATCGAAGACAGTCCGGCGCGTGATGCCCGGCAATACCCCAAAAGCGGGTGTCCTCAATGATCCGTCCTTGACAACGAACACATTGAAGCCGGGGCCTTCCGCGATGTGCCCGTTCGTGTCAATGACCAGCGCGGTCTCCGCTCCCGCGTCATAGGCGTCGAATAGTCCCTTCACTAGGTCGAGCCAATGATAGTTCTTGATTGCGGGGTCGATTGATTTTGGCGGGATGCGGACGGTGTCGCTGATCGCGACGTGCAAGCCTCTCTCCAGCTGTTCCTTGTTGGCAACCGAGCCAAAGCTGACTGCAAACGCCATGAAGCGGTTCTCGGCCTGGCGGGGATCCCGGCTGAAGGTCGGCGATGAACCGCGCGTGCAGATCATCTCCACGTACGCCGATCTGTGGCCTGACAGCGCGACGCAATCGTTGAGGATCGATGCTATTTTCTTGCGATCATAGGGCAGCTTCATTCGCAGCCGTTCGACGCCCCCGAAGAAACGGTCAAGATGCAAATCGAGCCGGAAGAACTTGCCATTCCAGACGTGAACAGTGTCGTAGGTTGCGTCGGAGTGCAGGAAACCCCAATCGAGCACCGAGATCTTCGCTTGGGACATCGGCAGATATTGCCCATCCATGAAAGCCACGCCGTCCGGATAGCGCCGTCGATCAACGTGATGCTCATCGATAGTTGGAAAGACAGGCAAGATCTGTATCATTGGGGTCGCCATTCTTTTTCCTTACACCTAGGAAACGATTGCTTGCCCACGTCGAGGTCGGGCAACTCACATCGTCCTGACGTAAGATCAACTGCGTCCTCTAGATCGCACACTTGATTAGGTGAAAAAGCTCAATCTGATGCCGGACGCGAAATGGCAGTTTCAAAAAGCGGTCCAGGTGATAATTTCAGCACAACCCCGCCCAACGCTACACCGCAACGCGTGGCTCGAACTTGACACGATCAAGCGAAATCATGCTCTGGAATTTTCGGACATTGGGGTTGGTGTAGAGCTTTGTCTTGACGAAGACGTCAAAGGCCTCGACGTCTTCAACGGAGACGAGCAACACGAAATCGGCGTCGCCCGTAACCATGTAGCACTGGGTAACCTCTTTGGCCGCGCGCATTGCGCGCTTGAACTCATCGACAAGGTCAAGACGCTCACGATCGAGCTCTACTGTGACGACAACGGTGAGCGATTTGCCAAAAGCCCTCGGGTCCACCAACGAGATGTCCGCAAGGATCACGCCATCCGAACGCAGCTTGTTAACTCGACGCATGCATGACGCTGCCGAAGAACCAACCACTTCTGCCAGTTCGGCAAAAGAGAGTCGGTTGTTCTTTTGTAGAGCCGCAAGGATTCTTCGATCTAGGTCATCCATGGAATAACGTCTGCTAAGATTGCAACTTCAATAATCGCCTGAAGTGGCGCTACAATCATCGCACTTTGCCCTAGAAATTGAAATAATCAAATCAATCTTGGCCCACGGACGTAACGAATTAACCACCTGGCGGTCCAGAGAGTCCGCCTGCGATCGACGCAAAGCCCCGGCATTTCAAACTGCGCCGCAACAGGCCATCACAAAAGTCAAAGCTGGTGCGCGCGACACCATGGTCCCGGCTCCCTTTTGCATTGCGTCGACGGGACAGGCCTGGCAAGTCGCACCTGGGATCGCCATTGCCCATTCTTTCATCCGCAACTGCGCACGCGGGCGCTTCTTCAACGTTGTCGACCTCGTCAACAGGCTCTGTCGCAAACTCGGGAAATGGGATCGTGAACGGCCATTTCGGCCCCACTCGTTCGCCCGGTGGAGCAGACCTTGGCCGGCCAGCATCGCCAGAGAAACTGTCGGCGACGGGCGCCGGCGAGGCTCGATGAAAGTTGGTTCATCTCCAATTTCTGCTTTCAATGCCATTTTGGCCGAACGAGTGCCGTGCACCACGCTGTGGATTCCTGAGGCCCCGGTGATCTCTTTCAGCTCGTTGATGATGTCGATGCAGATCTGCTTGCCTTCCTTCTCTGATCGGCTGCGCCCTCCATTCGCGCGATCACGGCATCCGGAATATCGACGCCCGGAACGTTGGTCCGCATCCACTTCGCTGTGCGGGCGGAGGCGAGCAGGCCGGCGCCGCGCAGGACACTTCTCGACCAGTCCGAGGTCTCGGACGCGCTTCATGTACTCGCGAAAGATCGGCACGTCGTAGCAGTATTGGCTCTGGACGAAATGTGCGCCGGCGGCAATCTTCTTCATTAGTCTGTGCGGACGGAATCGAGGGGCTGCGCGAACGGATTGATGGCAGCGCCGAGGAACACCGCAGGTGGTTTCGAGAGCTTGCGGCCGGACAGTAACCGGCTCTCGTCGCGCATGGTGCGGACCGTCTCGAGAAGCGACATGCAGTCGAGATCGAATACCGGCTTGGCGCTTGGATGGGTCGCCGGCCTGGACACCGTCGCCGGTCAGGCCCAGGATGTTCGCCACACCTATCGCGGCCGCGCCCAGCACGTCCCCCCTGGATTGCGATTCCTGTCGCGACAGGTGATTTGCATGATCGGGGCATAACCGGGGCAGGTAAGCAATGCGCAGATACCGACGGAGTGCCTACTCAGCCCGGACTGCCGGACCCGCTCAACAAAAGGCTTTGTTCCGGCAGCTTCACCCTGCGGCCCACATCCTGCTGTCCGCCGACGAGCACTGGCACTCGGAGCCTCGTCAAACAATGGTCAGCAGCCGCCGCGGATTATCGATCATGATTGCATTAATCTCATCCTCCGAATAACTGCGCTTTCGCATGTGGGGGAGTACCTTCTTCTGAATATGAGCATATCCATGGCCGCCGAACTCAGCCAATCGGATTGTTTGCCAGATATCGTGACTGATCACGATTTGACCGAGATGCCCGCGATCAATTAAACGCCTGATCGTCCGGATGCGCATGCCATCATTCGGCATGTCAATGTCTAGGAGACCGTAGTAGGTGTTTTCTTGCCCGAACAGGTCCCATTCCAGCACGACACCGGAGTCGGCCAAGCGAAATAGACGATCGTCGTCAAAAATCGTCCTGTCTATATGATCTATGATCGTACGCGACAGATCGGCACCGCGGTCCCGTAGGAACTCCGCAAGCATCCACGGGTGATCCGCATGCGGCGCCGGATGGATCGTCAGCGCAGCCCCTGTCTCTTGCTGAGCAATAACGGCGGCCGTCAGCACACGTTTCTCGAGATCAGTCCATGGCCACGAGCAACCTATTTCGCCAATGATGCCCGCATGTACCTGTGTTCCCCAAGCGCCCAGTTGAACCTGATCAGTCATCTCCTGGGCAAGGCTCTCGACAGTCCGCTTGTTGTTGTTCGGATCCTGGTACTGGTCGACGTAGTGACCGCAACCCATCACGATATGGGCGCCACTCTCCCGCGATACCTCGACCAGGGCTTCCGGATCGGGCACGAGACCGCCGATTGTCAGCTCGACGATCGTTCCGCCACCTGCTTCGACTAAACGAGCCGCCTCGCGCGCAGCCAGCTCACGATCCCTCTGTGTGGTGCTGCGTGCATCCGAGATGCCACCGGTCATTAGGTTCCAGTAGTCTCGCGGATCCGGACCGCCCATGGTCGACGCCTCCCGCCGAGCCGGCGGCGTGGCGTCCCAGATGAGATGCTCATGCATTAGCGTCGGCCCTAGCGCCGCTGGGTCAAAGAGGCCCAGAACCGTCTGGACCTTGCCCCTCATCTTGCTTCTGCTTAACCGCATTTCATTTCCGTTGACCTGCTTCCTAAATTCGGGTTCTGACAGCGCGTACTCACGCCGTGGCGTCGACGGATTCGAGCATTGTCTGAAGTGTTTGCACTAATTTCTCCACTTTGGCCGAGTAGGATAATAGATTGGCGTGTGGGATTGCCGTCAAACTTCACTGATTGCTGAAACGTTTTTGACAAGGGCGCGACGGCGTCTGAAATGGCGGTAGACATCTTGGGCCGCCCGGAACCCCAAGGTCGCTCGGGTGGATGGCGCGATGCGAACACGGTCCGCACGCTTCGAGCGGAACACGTGAAGCGCTCCAGAGAAGGGGTCGAGACCGCCATCCCTCACCAGAGCCATCAACGATGCGGCTCCCTTGCGAAAGTCGACCGGCTGGCAACTTGCTGGGTTGAAGTCTGCTGGGCTCGTCGACAACTCCGCAGGAATGGCAGGACGTAAGCCCTGCACAAGTATGACCGGACGCTCGTCTTCGAATGGTAACGGCTGTCGATTCGCTCAACGTCGCGCTTCAAGAGGCATGAGTGCGCCCGGTCGGCTTTCTGCACTTTGAGGGACGACGGCTCATTGCCATTGTTACGAAGCCGCTTCCCAGCTTGCGCCGCCTGGTGCATCTCGATCACGGGTAGATGGCAACAGTCTACCATTGCGGATCGAGCTCGGTCCCGCCATGGGATGGATTGGGTTTAGCCTGAACCTGTGCGGCTGCTCAGTCCAGGTTTTGCAGATGTGCTCGAAGGGGGTTAGGCCGTTGAGGCTCTTCGGGCGTTTGGCGAAATTGTAGGCGTCGAGGAATCTTGCCAGTGGGTACGTAGCCGATCATGGTTTTCGTAGTAGCGGCGCACGGTGGCTTCCTTGATCGTGCGGTTCATCCTTTCGACCTCACCATTCGTCCACGGATGGTTCAGCTTCGTCAGACGCGATATCGTTGCGGGCGCAGGCCACGTCGAAGGAATGGGCTCGGAAGATTTCCTTGCGCTCGATCATCGCCCTGATCTTGGGGACGCTCCAGCTTGCGCCTCCGGGCACTGTGAAGTGAATGCCTTTGTCGGTGAGAACGGTATGGATCTTGTAGGGCACCAGTTCGATCAGCTTGCGAAGGAAGCCGGCCGCAACACGTCTGGTGGCGCTTTCATGCAGTTCGGCGAAGGCGAACTTGCTTACTCGGTCGATGGCTACGAACATGTAGAGCTTGCTCTCCTCGGTCCAGACTTCGGCGATTCGTATGGAAGTAGCCGATCGGGTAAGCCTTGAACTTCTTGCGCGGCTTGGCGCCTTCGATGCCTGGCAGGCGGCTGAGGTCATCGCACTGGACAGCCGATGCAGACTGGAACGGGTGAGATGTGGGACCGTGGCCGCGCATAGAGGCAATCGTCGAGCGGCAGCAGCGTATGCCTGCGGAAGGCGACAATCAGCGTGAGTGGTCGTGGCGCTCGCGTGAAGTGTCTGTCCCATAGTCTGTCCTTGTCGATGGCGGCATCAATTCTACCATCACACCGTGGGACTAAACATCTAGGGACGGGTCCGACCGCCCCATTAGCAATGCAGTTATCCCATCGGATCGCTTTCGACTCGAAGCATCTAACTGTTCAGCTCAAGGGACGACGACCTCTTAGGAGAGCCGGCTGCAACACATTCAGCTTCAAATCTATTCCGAACACCCTCTAGCATACGCTCCAATCGCTGCCCGATCTGGTCACAGTCGGCTCGGGTCACGGTCAATGGCGGTGCAACGATGAACCAGTCTCCGTATTTCCCTCCGGACGTACGCCTCGAGTAGATTATGAGCCCTTCCTTCAGTGCCTCGGTCCGAGCGACTTCAGCCACGTTAAAATCGTAGCGAAATTGAGCCTTCGAGTCTTTTTCGCGTACCAATTCAACCGCGTATAGCAGTCCAATTCCGCGCACATCGCCTACAATGGGTGAGGTATTCATGAACTGCCTCAATATTCTCCCCAGATGTTCGCCAGCTTGTGCGGCGTTGGTAATTAAATCGTGATCGTCATATTCGTCCAGGACCGCGAGCGCGGCGGCGCACGAAATAGGGTTTGCGCCGTACGTGTGTGAAAAGTTAAAGCCGGTGAGCTTTGCCAACTCATCGACGGGCTCTGCAGGGAGCAGCACCGCACCTAAAGGACTGTAACCCGCGGCAATTCCCTTTGCCATGACAATGACATCTGGAATGCAGCCGCTCAAATGATGTGACGCGAGAAACTTACCGGTCCGGCCGGCGCCGCACAAAATCTCATCGAATACGAGAAACACGCCGTATCGGTCGCACAACTCACGGATGCGTTGAAAATAAACAGGTCGCGGCACGAGGCATCCGGTTGCCACACCGCCTACCGGTTCAACCACGTAGGCGAGGACGTTTTCTGGGCCGAGGTTTACGATAGTATTCTCAAGCGTCGCTACGCATTGCTCGGCGATTTCTTCAGGCGACAGTCCCGGTTCTCCTCGATAGGTCATTGGAGCGGGCACTTTGGCGCCTGTAACTGCGAAGCCAGATAGAAAAGGTGCTAAGGATTCATCGCCCGAAATAGCGAGCGTGCCGATTGAGGCGCCATGATACGAGGGCATGTTGGAGATCAAAATGCGCTTGCTGGACAAGCCCTTTGCAACCGCGTATTGCCGCAGGAACTTCAGCGCAAGATCCATAGCCTCGCTTCCGCCTGACGCGAGACCAACCCGTTCGAATGGCGCCCCCGCGAGACTGCAAAGCCGCCCTGTTAGCGCGGCGTTGGGGGCGTGACGCGCAACCCGCGGGTAAGCATAATCAAGCGTCATGGCCTGCTGATACATCGCATGCGCAACACGCTGATTAGCATGTCCGATATTGCAAGCTATAGGACCCGACGATCCGTCGATGTAGGCCTTCCCATGCTCATCGGACATCCAGATCCCTTCCGCTTTGACCATAAGCGGAACGGGCTCAGATCCATCTCGACTAAAAAAAGCGTCCTGAAACATTCCGGAGCTTGCGGCAAAATTCGTGACCAACTAACATCTCCAAGTGGTATTCTACATTCAGACGGTAGATGAAATTCTACTATTTGGCAGCCAAGTCTATCTATTCCTAAAAGTAGCGTTGGCAGCGTTGAAACTGCCCAAAGGCTATGACATCTGAGGTGGAGCTTCGCACCAAAAGGGGCCGCTGGCTGAAACGGTTGTCGCATACAGTGTTGTGGTCTGAAACAAGTAGGATCCGTGGCACACTCTGACTGTGCGGCTGGAGATGCAGGGAGCCGGTTTCTGGGACATTGACCAGCGCTATTTGCGGCCGAGCGAAGCCGGCGATCCTCTGGAAAAGCCGAACGCGCTAGTCAGTGGAGAGGGCCGGCAAGCCGCTCTCCAAGGCGTTGAAGCGCTCCGATGGAGCCGAGGGGCGGTCGTGCACCCTGCTGCACGCGCTTCGGCAGGCTCGGCTGGGGGCGCCGGCATCACCCAAGCCAGCCAAAGGGTCGCTCGACGACCCAGCGGCACGGAAGGACTTCGAAGCCCTTGGCGCTGTCGAGCCGCTTTTCTCGGCACGAACCAAATCCACCTTTCCGTGGGCGCACAACAGGCCTCGGGTTCGGTATCAACGGCGCGATCGTTCCCGAGTCCGCGTCGCTCAGGTCGCTTGCGTCACGCCGTCTCGCGGGCATAGTCGGCCCGGCCAGTTCAGGGCATCTTGTCCTTGATCGAGTTCCTTTGCAAAACCGACGGATCACAACCTCCTGAGTGTCCGCTCCAAAAAGACGTGAGTGATTTCAGCGGGTAGTGATTCTGTCGGATTGCTGAGATTCGGAGATCATGATGCCCTGGACCGAAACCACTCGCCCTCACTATGAACGGCGCTGCCGGCGCTACGCAAGCGACCTGACGGACGCGGAGTGGGCGCTGCTCGAGCCGCTGATGCGAACCGGATCGGCCGGCCGCGGAAGACGGACCTGCGCGAGGTCGTGAACGCGCTGTTTTACATGGCTTCGTCGGGCGGAGCATGGCGGCTTCTGCCGAAGGACTTCCCACCGTTCTCGGCGGTGCAGAAGTACTTCTGGCGCTTGCGGGACGAAGTATTGCAGCGCGCCATCAACAATGAACTCGTCATGGCGGCGCGCGAACGGGAAGGCCGCGGGAGGCAAGCCCGTCCGCCGGCGTCATCGACAGCCACTCGGTGAAGACCAATCGAAAGCGGCGGAGTTCGTGGCTTCGACGCCGGCAAGAAGGTCAAGTGCCGCAATCGGCACATCGTCGTCGACACGCTGGGCCTGCTGGTCGGCGTCGCCGTGCTATGCAGGGCCGAAACTGCGGGGCGCCCTGTAAAAGATCGGCAAGTTCACGATGGAGATCGTCAAGCGTCGGACAGCGCCGCCTGGAAGGGTACCGTGGTGAGGTAATACGGTGTGGGACGCAGTATCATCACCGACGATGATGAATCTCTGCGGCGCTTTTGGCAAGGACTTCCGACAATAACCGCCGCGCCTGTCGCGGATATGATACGAACGATAATGTTGCATTATCATTCGTTTTGCTCTTTAATAGGAAAATGGCCCAAAACGTCGAGCAGAAGCCAAGAAGTCACCCTCAGCAGGGCTCCGCATCGTCCCACAGCACGGGGGCCGATGTCGATCAACCCGCGGCGCAGACGGCGGCCGACGACCTGCCTGATATTGTCGAGGTCGTGTTCGCTATGAGCCAGACCGCGGACGATCTCGAGAATGGCGAAAAGTCCCCTGCCCCGCTGCCGGCGCCCGGTTCGGAGTCAACGTTTGGCCTGCCGGCGCATCTGGGAAAACTCGCCGATCGCGCCCGCGACTACGTTGAGGCGGCTAGCTCCGCCAACACCCGGCGCGCCTACGCCGCCGACTGGAAGCATTTTTGCGCCTGGGCGCGCCGCCAGAACATCGAGGTGTTGCCGCCCGATCCTCAGACCGTCGGCCTTTACATCACCGCGCAAGCCTCGGGATCTGGTCGGGACAAAAAATCGGTGGCGACGATTGAGCGCCGCCTTTCTTCGCTGTCTTGGAATTATACTCAACGTGGCCAACTACTGGACAGGAAAGACCGCCACATCGCCACCGTGCTGGCCGGTATCCGCAACACCCACGCCTCGCCTCCCCTGCAGAAGGAAGCCATTCTCCCGGAAGACCTAATTGCCATGCTGGAGACGCTCGATCGCGGCACGCTGCGCGGCCTGCGTGATCGCGCCATGTTGCTTTTGGGCTTTGCGGGCGGACTGCGGCGCTCGGAAATCGTCGGCCTAGATGTTGCCCGGGACCAGACCGAGGACGGCCGCGGCTGGGTCGAGATTTTCGACAAGGGTATTTTGGTGACGTTGCGCGGCAAGACTGGCTGGCGCGAGGTCGAGATCGGTCGTGGCTCCTCCGACTCGACCTGCCCGATGGTCGCCCTGCAGACCTGGCTGAAACTCGCACGGATTGGGCACGGACCGCTATTTCGACGCGTCACCGGCCAAGGCAAGGCTGTCGGCGCCGAGCGATTGAACGACCAGGAGGTGGCGCGGCTGGTCAAGCGCGCGGCGCTCGCTGCCGGCGTGCGCGGCGACTTGTCGGAAGGCGAGCGCGGACAAAAATTTTCCGGCCATTCGCTACGCGCCGGGCTCGCCTCCTCGGCCGAGGTCGACGAGCGCTTTGTGCAGAAGCAGCTCGGCCACGTCTCGGCGGAAATGACCCGCCGTTACCAACGCCGGCGAGACCGTTTTCGTGTCAATCTCACCAAAGCCGCCGGCCTATAGCCAAGGAGCGGCGATGCCTTCCAACGACGAGTTTGGATTCCGACGGTCGAATACCAAGCCCACTTCGATCAATTCGGTGCTCCATTTCTGACAGGAAAGAATGAGGAGAGTGATCGCTACTTTGACAGCCAGGCGTAGGAGAACCACGTCTACAGGGATCAACAACATTGCGGGGCGGTTCACCAAAGACGTTGAACATTTCCTACGTTTCGGTGTCATGCGCCGCTGCGGATGCTGATGTCGTCGTTTAGAAGCTTTCAGAGCATCATCATGCCTGATTGCGTAGCTCCGCTGATGCAGAGCAGTCGTATGAGGTCTGTCGAGACCTCAATGCCATCTCGACAGTTACGCGTGGACGATGGTCTTCCATGCCGGAAGTGACGCAACCAAAGCCGTGGCCTTCAGGGCCCATCATCGCAGCGGATCCGGCGCTGAAGGCAACGGCATAGGTACGCAGCATGGGAGGATGATGTGAAGAGTCGCCGGAATCCGACCCGCTCATCGAATGGCTGGGTTTGTTCCACCTGCGTCGTACACCCCTCGAGGTTGTTGCTGGATACGAGGATCTGAGCAACTGATATCGCGCATCCTACGCAAAAGTTCGACAACTTGTCTGACTTTCGAGCAGTGGGCCGTCGGATCGGCACCCTGATGATCGCGTCGCTCAAAGCTTCCTTCGCAAACCCGGCCACTCCCCGCCGCGTGACCAGCCTCGCATAAAATAGAGGCCCCTACCCTTCTTACACCGCTCTCCCGCCCGAATTTGGTGTCGTTCAGGCCCTGGAAAGTCTCGCCGGTTGTAGTCGCGGTCAACAGTATAGCGACAGGCTTATTTCGGCGGCGCCGAAACCGAAGTTCATTTCGGCTATGTCGGCCGGAGAGGCTCGCCGTCTGCAGCCCACGATGTGCCGCCGGTTGAGCGCTGCTGCCCAGCGCGACAATGCGCTCGACGATGGCTGCGCCGGTTCGACGAATAGACTTCTTGGGGCGCGACTGGGGGTCCGCCGTGCCTGTGGGCCTTCAGCCTCTAACCGCTCCATCCCACGGGGCAGGGTCTTGGCCCGACACACCATGGCCTGTGCCGTAAGGGAGAAAGATGTCCTTCGATGACCGAAAGAGCCGTTCGGCTGACTCTTTTTCGGTGCTTGACGCACACCTTCCCTTGCCTCACCTCGTATGATCGTTTGTCATGGTCGATCGGCTTTAAGTGGTCCATAGATCATCCGGCCAGCACATTAGATGGACAAAGCGTCCAGTTGTCCGCGGACAACTGCCATTGGTGAACGGCGCGCCCACTCTTCGTTCGCGCCGGCGGACGAGGGAGAGGCGGCTTCCTTCCGGCGCCATCTGCGTTCAGGTCATGCTCACCGACGCAAAGATGCGGTGTCGCGTCCTTTAGGCGGCGGTAGTGTTTATCTCCGATGCGCACCTACAAATTGATTTCTGGGCGGCCGTCAAGCCGGCATGCGCCGGATAACGAGCCTTGTAGGCTACCCTACATCCCAGGGAAGCGGAGCGCGCCCGGGTTGTCCGCGGACAACTGCAGCCTGAGAGGGTCAACACCCTCATGGTTAAGCGTTTGTAAAATGTTTACGAATCGGGTCATACTGTAACTGCGCAGTTTGAATGAAATCTGCATCAAATGCGTAGTTCGAGGCGAGCAATGCTACAAACGTATATGCAAACAAGCGGGCAGGAACATCTGCCGTCGATGTTGTCCGCGGATTCTCTCGAATTGTCACGGCAGCTTCAGTTGCACCAACAAAAGATTTTTCCTCCAACCTCCCAAAAAACGATCCGGCATTTCACGCCTGCAGAGGCCGCATACTATATCGGCATCGGCGAGGGATACCTAAGACAGGTGGCCTCGGATGGACATGGGCCGGTACCATTGGCCAACGGTCGCCGGGTCTATTCTCCTGCCGACATGGAAAACATCCGGCGGTCGCTCGACGAAAAAAACGGAACACCGAAATACGTTCCGAGCCGTCGTCCTGGCGAGAAACTGCAGGTCGTGGCCGTCATGAATTTCAAAGGCGGTTCGGCGAAAACGACGACTTCCGCACACCTGGCCCAGTACCTTGCTTTGCGCGGCCACCGGGTTCTAGCAATCGATCTTGACCCGCAGGCTTCGTTGTCCGCGCTCTTCGGACATCAACCCGAACTTGATGTGGGCGAAGGCGAAACTCTTTACGGAGCGATCCGCTATGAGGCGCCGCGATCGATCGCCGAGATTGTCCGCGCCACCTACACCCAGAACTTACATATCGTACCGGGAAATCTCGAACTCATGGAGTTTGAACATGAGACACCGAGAGCGATCACGTCGGGTTCGGCGGAATCCATGTTCTTCGCCCGCATCGGCGAGGTTTTGACAGACATCGAGAGCCTATATGATGTCGTAATTATCGATTGCCCGCCACAACTCGGCTTCCTAACGATGTCGGCGTTGTGTGCGGCGACGTCGGTATTGATAACGGTACATCCGCAGATGCTGGATGTGATGTCGATGAGCCAGTTTCTTGCGATGACTAGTGAGATGATGGCGGTCGTCGAAAGGGCGGGTGGTCGTACCAGCTACGATTGGATGCGCTATCTGGTTACTCGCTACGAGCCGAACGATGGTCCGCAAAGCCAGATGACCGGCTTCATGCGGGCGATTTTTGGCAATCGAATGCTTCACAATCACATGCTGAAGTCGACGGCAATCTCTGATGCCGGGGTCACGAAGCAGACACTCTATGAGGTTGAGCGACAACAATTCACGCGCGGCACATATGACAGGGCGATGGAATCCTTAAACGCGGTGAATTCCGAGATCGAAGCCCTGCTAAGGACTACTTGGGGGAGAAAGTAATGGCCCGCAAGAATCTCATTGAGGTTTCAACTGCAGAAGAAGCGCCGATTCCTATGGCGGATGTAAGACCGATCGCCGGCTTTGTCGCGCCGGCGGTTCGCAGTGCTCCCATCGGCGGCATCACAAGAACCCTGGGTAACATCACCCAGAAGTTCGAACGTGCGCAAGACATCGAGAAGCAGCTGGCAGAAGGCAAGATAATCGTCGAACTGGATCCAGCCCTGGTGGACGGGTCGTTCATTAGTGATCGTCTTGGTATCGATCCCGTAGGTCTGAGCGAACTTGTTGGCCAGATCAGAGCGCATGGGCAACAGGTGCCGATCCTTGTTCGGCCTCATCCGAAGACTAGTGGCCGGTATCAAGTCGCTTACGGGCACCGCAGGCTCGCAGCGGTAAGGGAACTTGGCATCAAGGTTCGTGCCGTTATCCGTGAGTTGTCCGATGACCAACTGGTTGTCAGTCAAGGTCAGGAAAACAATGCGCGGACCAACCTGTCATATATCGAGAGAGCGTTGTTCGCCGCCCGCCTTGAAGACCGGTCTTTCTCCCGCGAAGTCATCATGGCCGCGCTAAACGTCGACAAGGCTGCTTTATCTAAAATGATTTCGGTTGTCCGCGCGATCCCTATTGAACTGATTGAAGCAATCGGAGCAGCTCCGGAGGTAGGACGCCGACGGTGGATGGAATTCGCAGAAAAAATAGCTAAGGCCGAAATCGATCTACGTGCGCTCCTAACAACGTTGTCCGCGGACAACTCAAGTGACCAACGATTTCAACGAGCCGCCGATGCCCTGAACACGCTTCCTAAGGCGACCAAGGAACAGCCAAAGGCCAATCTTTGGGCTGCCAAAGACAAATCAGTTAGCGTGAACGTAAAATCGACCGCGACGAAGTCCGTCGTGACATACGAGGCAAAGGACGGTCCAACCTTCGCGGCATATGTCACGGGGCGACTGGATGACCTCTACCAGGCCTTCCGGCAGTCACAAAAAGCATCAACAGGAGACTGAAACCGCAAAAGAAAAAGGCCCCCAAGCGACTTTCGTCGTGGAAGCCCTTCTCCGTAGTAGCTGACTGAGAATCGCATCTCCACGAATCACTGTCAAGAGTCATTGGCGTCGTTTTGGCGAGCAGGTTTCTTTTGCCTAATCGAGGGTGAAAGAAAATGGAGACGAATATTGCGACGACGCCCTTTGGGCGGCGGCCGATGACGCTTGGCATGATTTCAAGCCAAGTCACCGCAAGGGCCGTGCCGAAGGACGCGACCGTCCACAAATGGCATGTCTTCCAAGATATCAAGGACGCCAGGATCGCCCTGGGCGCAACTGATCGCGCTTTGGCTATTCTCGACGCGCTGTTGTCGTTCCATCCGGACACAGCGCTTTATGGCGACAGCGAACTGGTTGTATGGCCATCCAACGAGCAGCTGATCCGCCGCGCCAATGGCATGCCCCCAACGACCTTACGGCGACACCTGGCCGTTCTGGTCGAGTGTGGATTGATCATCCGTCGGGACAGCCCAAACGGCAAGCGCTTCGCCCGGAAAGGGCAGGGGGGCGAGATCGAGCAAGCCTATGGCTTCGATATCTCACCGATCGTCGCGCGCGCCGAGGAATTCAAGGATCTTGCAGAAGCGGTCAGAAATGAGAAGAAGGCCTTTCGTCTCGTTAAGGAGCGGCTAACCATATGCCGGCGTGACATCGTCAAGATGATCGACGCGGGGATTGAGGAAGGCGTGCCGGCGAACTGGGGCAGGGTCCAGCAGGCCTACCAGGCTATTGTTGGTCAGATACCACGCACCGCACCTAGGCAGACTCTGGAGGCGATTGCCGAAGAACTTGAAGGCCTTTGGGCTGAAGTGCGTGAAGCATTGGAATCATTTGTAAAAACACAGAAAGTGGACGCCAATGAGTCCCGAAATGGGCGCCACATACAGAATTCAAAACCAGACTCTAAATTTGAATCTGAAAGCGGCTTAGGAGATAAAGATGAAGCGGGCGGCAACGTTGCGGACACCGACAACGTACGGAGCCTACCGAAACGCGAACTGCCGCTAGGGATCGTGCTGGATGCCTGCCCGAACATGCTTTGGCTGGTGAAGGGCGGCGGCGGAATCCGCAACTGGCGTGAATTTCTGGCCGCGGCCGAGGTTGGCCGGCCGACCATGGGCATCAGCCCGAGCGCCTGGGAGGAAGCGCGAACGGCAATGGGTGAGCAGCAGGCGGCGATTACCATTGCCGCGATCTATCAGCGGCAGGACCAGATCAACAGCGCCGGCGGCTATTTGCGCAGCCTGACGGACCGAGCAAAGGCCGGAAAGTTCTCAGTCTGGCCGATGGTAATGGCCTTGTTGCGGGCAAAGCTTGACGCGTCGAAAGCCGCTGGAAACGGAGCCGAAGCTGCTGCCGCCGATTTGGAGATGGCAGGCAAGGTTGTGCGCACCGAATCTAGGCTGGAAATCAGTGATGCGTTGCGCCGCAGCCTCGATAAGCCGAGGCGCGGATCATGATCAGCCGGCGGGTTTCGATCCGCACTCGGACATGGACGGTTGCTGCAGCGCTTGTCGGGACGAGCGTCTTATGAGAGCATCGAAGACATGAAAAACGAACACGACCCGGAACCGACGCCCGATGAAACCGCCGGGATGGTGTGGTGGAATTCGCTTACCGAATCCGATCGTGCGGCTTGGCTGGCGCGGGCCGGCAGCGCTGTTCCAGCTGATGCCTGGGCCGCATACAAGCGGCTCGGGAATGTTGAGCGTCAGCCACGGACCGTAAACTGAGGACTGTTCTGCCGCGGGATGACGGTCAGCTCGCGGGTAGTTCGGCGACGAGTCCAAGCCGGCGGGCTCGATCGAGCAGGTTCTTGACTGAGGAGGCAGACCATTTTGCGCTTCCTCGTGGGGTTCGCTCATGCAGACGCTCGAGCTGGCCAGCGATGTCGCGGAGCGACAGGTCTGGGTTAGACTGCGAAATCCCTGCCACAAGAGTCATCAGGCGATCTTCGGGAGGCAGAGGAGACGCCCGCTTTAGCAGTGTGGATTCGGCCAGGTGCTCGGTGACGAGCCACCTCACTGCCCGCCGCAGTCGTTCATGGACATCCGCACCCCGACCCACGAACTCACCCGGGCGCACGCGGTGCTGCGAACCCGCCGGCAGATTATTGCGCATACCGGACTGGGCGCTCAGCCGCGACGGTTTTTTGGCGCTGACCGGTCGCGGCGGCGCCCTGCCGGCGGCGGGCCAAAAAAGCCGGGACGGGGAGGGGGTTGGAGCCAGCTCCTTTGAAGCCGACGATCGCGAAGACGCTGAGGCCGACCGGCTGGCCGAAGAATTTGCCGAGATCGATGCCGTCCTGGCGCGCTCGTCTTGGATTCTGAATGGCGCCTACGTGCGGGCTCGAAAAGAGGGCCGGGCGGAGCCGCAATACGGCCTGATCTACGATCTCGACTGGAATGAAGAAGAACGGCTGGCCGAATGGCAGGCCGTGCTCGCCGACACGCGGGAGTGGCCGTCGGTGCTGCGCGCCGCAATCCTGCTCGAAGCGTGGTCGGACATTGAGGTGCTGCAGCATGCCGCCTGGCTCGGGCCGCTGTTTGTTGCCGCACTGCTGCGCCACGAGGGTCTTGCCGCCAACCATCTCGCTTGCCTGCATCTCGGCTCGAAAAACATTCCGCGTGAGCGGCGGCGGGCGCCCGATCGCTCCGATCGGCTGCTCGCCTTGCTCGATGGAATCCACGACGCAGCAGTGGCTGGCCTGAAGGAACACGATCGGCTGGTGCTGGCCAAAAGCCAGATGGAGCGGCGGCTCAAACAACGGCGCGCCAGCTCGAAACTGCCCGATTTGGTCGAGCTGGTGCTGTCCCGGCCGGCTCGTCTCCACCGGCATGATCCAGGAGCGGCTAAAAGTGACAAAACAGGGGGCGCTCAACCTGGTCGGCGAGCTCGGCCTGCGCGAGATGACGGGGAGGGGAAGGTTTCGCGCCTGGGCAGTGATCTGAGACGAGGAGGTTGCCGCCCTTGTTGTGGGCAATGACGAGAGACTAAGCTACTGATAAGGCAAGATTATCATTCGTTTTTCTCACACGACAGGCGCAGCGCTTTCTATCCATTTCGGTTGCCAAAAGCGCCGCTGTGATTCATCGTGCTTTCGATGATTCTGCGCCCCAAACCCTCTCCGCGCCACTACTCCGCGCTTGCCGGCGCCCCTTCGACTGTGCAGATCGCAACGGTGCCGGCCTGGTTGCGCCGGGCCATCGCGGATGCGCAAAGCCTTACGGGAAAAGATGTTGAGGACGTCGCGCTCACCGTAGGCGCCACCATTGGCGCGCTCGATGCGGTGGTCCGCCGGCAGGAGCGGTGGGCTGGAGCCTGGCGGCAACGCCTCGCGCTTGCGGCGGCTGCGGTGACGGCACGACAAGCCGGCCGCGTCGAGAATGAAGGCGCGCTGCGCGACGCCGTGCTGCTCACACGGCCGGGCGATTTTTTGTCCGTCGGTCCCGCCGGGCTTTTGCTGATTGCCTGGCGCCGGCTGGCAGGCCGGCCCGGGGACGAATTGTTGACGGAGAAAAACCTCGCTGCGGTGTTGGAAGAATTCGGCTACGCCCCGGATGATGAGGTGGTCAGCGATCTTGCGGATGATCTCCGGCAACTCCCGGCCGGCGCTGGCATGGTCGCAACGCTGACCGGCACATTCATGGCCGCCGAACGCCACGGCTTTGCGCGCGCCGTCGGGGCATGGCTCGCCGACGCCGTGCTGGCGCAACGGATGGGTTGGGCACACGCGGTGCCGCTGCTGGGCGCCGAGGCGGCCTTGGGCACAAGCGCTCGCCCGCGTCGATCGACAGCCAGCTCCGTGGCGACAAGCATTGAGACAAATCCTGAGCGTGCGAAAGGCCTGCTTGCCGCGCAGGCGCGCGCTGCGCTGCGGGCCGTCGATCTTTTCGCCGAGCTCGAGCGCCGCGCCGACCGGCTGCTTGCCGTGGCGCCAAAACTCCGGGCCAAGGCGGCGGATGCTGTTGTCGACAAGCTCCTGTCCGACGATGCGATCGTCGCATCGAAGCAGATCGCGGGCATGAGCGATCGCGGCCTACGCCGGTTATTCGACCGCCTGATCGAGCTCGGCGCCGTGCGCGAACTGTCCGGCCGCCCCACCTTCCGCATCTACGGGCTGTAACGATTATGGTGGAGGCAGCACGCAGGCGAGGGGGGAGCCGGTCAGATGACCGTCGATCAGCTGACCAGCTGTTTGACCGGGAGCTGGATCACCTGCCGCCGGAAGCGCGTTGGCGCGAGTGGATGAACCGCGTTGAGGCCACTATCTTTGCCGCCAGTGAGCCGGTCGGCCGCGAGACGCTTGGCCGCATTGTGGGAAAGAGCTGCAGCATTGAGCTGATGATCGACGACATCCGCGAGGAATTGCGCGGTCGCCCCTATGACCTGGTCGCCGTCGCCGGCGGCTGGAAACATTTGACCCGGCCGGCCTATGCCGACGCCATCCGCAGTGCATTTGGCACGGCCGCCGGTGGTAGCGGGCGTGCTGTGGACCTGACGCAGTCAGAGGTGCTGGTGCTGATGTGCATTGGCTACTTCCAGCCGATCACCCGCGCCGAGTTATCGTCTTTCTTCGGCAAGGAGATTTCTCGCGACCTGATCGGACATCTCCGCGGTGCCGGCCTGATCGCTTCCGGTCCGCGTAGCCCAACACCGGGCGCGCCCTACACCTACGTGACGACAAAAGCATTCCTGCTGGAGTTCGGCCTTGATACGCTGCGCGCCCTGCCGGATTTCGAGGCGCTCGAGGATGCAGGCCTGCTGTCGAAGGAGAAGTTGCTGGCTGGTGACATCATGCCGGACTTTTCCTCCAGCCATCAAAACGCCGACGTCGACGTCGAGGAATAGCTGCTCGCTGCCGCGCAGCAGCCTGCCGCCGTTGCGAATGTTAGCGGCTTCTCAATAGGCTCATCGCCCCAGCACACAGCGGCCAGGAGCTCTTTGGCGCCGTTGTCCGAAATTCGTAGGCATATTTCGGACAAGGAGCGGTTCCGGGTCGGGCGCTCAAACCATAGTGAGGCCGGTCAACCTCTGGAATGTACTCTCACGAGCGTAGTCGCCGATATTCCTGGGGCGGCCCCTTCGTCAAATGAGAGGAAGCGGAGCATTTGTCGCTCACCTTACGTGCGCGCGAGGGATCGAAGCCGCATGGCTGAGACGCCTCTTCGCGCGGCGCTGTTTCGAGAGCCAGGTTCGCTCTGGCGGACGCCCACACGCGTTCTTGTCGGCGATTCCAGCGTCGCTATTCGAAACGCTCGTCTCGGCCACGGTCGCGCTGTGTCTCCCACCGCTGTTCCTCGGCAACCGCGTCTGCAAGGCCCTTCTTTGCTTGTTCGACAAAGCTGATCGCGGCGGCGTCACCGCCAAAATCCAACCCATCCAGCATGCGCACGTTCGACTCGATGATCGCGGCGCGCGAGCCGCTCCAAGCGCGCGGCCGGAACCGCCGCAGAAATTCGGCCAAGACCTGCACACGGTCCGGGGCTTTTTCCAGCACCATCCGCGCCGCTTGGGTCCATTGCAGCGGTGCCTTTTCGTCGGGTCGGCGGAACAGCGTGACCGTCGCGGCGGCGACGGGATAGCGAATCGCGGCTTCAGCTTCGCACCACGCAATGAGGACATCATCCGGCACGGAATCCAACGGATTGCCATGCATGTGCGTCATATCCTCGATAGCTCTCACGCCGCTTTTGCGCAGCGCCGCATCGCCGTCAAAGAGCCCGTCAAGCGCGGCAACCGGTTGTGCTTTAACGACGCCCTTCACCAGATCGTCGTGATAGTAGGCTTGGGTCTTGTGGTCTTTCGTCGCCTCCAGAAACTTTCCAACGAGATCGCGAGCTATGGAAGCCCCGGCATCGCCAACAAGGCACAACTGCGCAATTCGCCCCAATCGATGATCCTCGCGGTCGTTCTTGTCGCCGAAGGTGATACGCCGGAGAAGCTCGCGCCCAGCTTCCAGACTATGCGGCGATGGCTCGTTCTTTTGCGTGCGGTCGGCGTGAAAGCGCATTGAAAGAATTTCAATAGCTACGTCGAAGCCACCGGCTTTGTCGGCGATCGCCACGATCAGATCGGCTAGCTCGCATGGGTCGATCCCGTCGGTTGCCCGGCCCCAACCCAGCACATGAAACCGCGCGATCGGCGCCGTGTTGCTTGCGAGCGATTCACGGAGACGCCTCATCCCTCGTGAATTGATCGGCACGGCCGATTGCAGGGTCGGAAACCACAATGCCAATGTGTCATGAAGAAAAGCCGCATCAAGAAGCCCGTCGGCTGCGGCGGCATCGTGTTCCGCAACCTTGTGTAGAATTCCGCGCAGCACCTGAACATTCCGATTGGATTCCTGTGTCTTCGCCAACTCGCTGACAAGGACGTCCCAAAGTGCGCCGCGATCAGGCGCAGCCTGAGCCATGCCGCGTCCCAGCAGCCACAATTGCCCTTCGGCGCTGACAAGCTCGGGGAGCAAGGTGGCAAAGGCATCTGCGTCATGCGCCAGCTCCTCGCCAAGCTGCAATATGATGCGCTCAGTGCGCGCGGTTTCAGCCTCGATGTCATCATCAGGGCCATAGATATCATCGAAATCAATGGCGCCGATCCCCCTGCGATTCATGACGATCGCTCGGACGTTCTCGATGAGGTTGGCAGGCCGGAGAAGCTTCTCAAGAGCGTCCAGGCGCGCAGCTATCCCCTCGGGCATGGATTGGCCATCGAACTTTTGGGTCTGACGGACGGCAATCCATCCTTCGCGCCAAAAGCCGCTAGCCGCGATTGCCCTGGCCGTCCGTTCGAGTGCATCTAATGCGCCGGCAGACGACCATAGCCCGCGGAGCTTATCCGCCAGCAGCGCGCGGATGGCCGGGGCTACGGGATGGTCCGCGGTCGCGAGGGTTCCGGCCAAATTCAGCGCGGACTCGAACCAATGAAGCACTTCGGCATCCGTTCGCGGATAGTAGCCGTGATCGCGCGGCCGCGCGCCAAAATCGAAGTTGTATGAGGACGTGAAGTGATAGGCTTCGAACATTGCGCCCAGCGCCCGAATGCCTAGCGCCCGGTCGGCCGGATCGCTTGAACGCAGCCAGGTTTCGACCGCGCGCAGGCGCTGGTCGACACTGGCGTGCGTGCCGGAGAGATAGAGGTAGAACAGGGATTCTACGGCGTCGGTCGCTTCGTCGCGCGCGCCATCGGCCTCCGGACGTGCGAAGCTTGCCAGGAGGGCGACCGTCCGATCAAACAATTCGGGATCGTACGCAAGCGAACGCATGAGCCGCAAAAGATGCCGCCCATTTTCCCGCATTGTCTCGCTGTCAGGCCCGCGAGTTGCGCGCTCGATCGCATCGAGGACGGCCGCCGGCGCCACAGGCGCGATGTTTTCTAGGATCGCCCGTCCGAACCCATTCAGATTGGCGATGTCAGCCACATAGCCATCGGGACCAAGCCAACGATCAACGATAGCGACCGCTTCCTTGCTGCCGTGAAGGTAGCCGAGACGCCGCGAAAATGATCTGAGCAGCCGTTCCGAGGCGCCGTTGACGAGTTGGGTTTCAATGGTTGCCCAAGGTATGTTCTGGAGCGCCACCGCGGCAAGGCGGTTTGCGATGGCGTGCGGCAGCACTGCCCGCCAAATTCCGCGCTGCTGCACGAGGTCCCTGCGGCGAAGCTCGGCAACGCCGGCGAAGATCTCGGCAGCGGCCTTTCCGACCAGGCCACCCAGACGGACGATCTCGGACTCGTCGCCAGTGACAGTTTCGCCATCGAACGAGAAGACCAGCGCGCAAGCTTGCGCCACTAGCAGCAACCCGCTGTCGTGCTCATGCCGCTGCTGGAACAGGCGCCGAAAAAGGCCGTCATCGGTTAGTCCGGCAAGCGATTCATTCTTGCCTACCGTTGCCGCAAGCGCCAAGGCGACCCGCGCGTTCCCACCAGAAAATTCGGCAATGGTCTGTGCTTCGACGTCGGAGAGCGACGGAAAGCGACGGTTGACCAGTTTCTGGACGAGGTCGGGCGATGACGGTTCCAGCCCGAAGACGTCCGTGCCCTCGGGCTCGTCCTCCCGAATGTCGTATTCGACGGTGACTACGCTGATCGTGCTGCCGGCAGTGCGGACGAGTTCCGAAAGCCGCCGGTGCAGTTCCTGCGGGCAATTGTCGATGACCAGGACTGCGCGCATGCGTTGGGCGACCAGATTGCTGGCGAGCGCGATCGGTTGCGGATCGGGCGTGTCCGCCATGTCGGCATAAACGGCAAGCGACGGATCGAGACTGCGCGCGCCTACGGCTGGATTGAAAAGCGCCTGGACAAAGCGGGTCTTCCCGACGCCGGAAAGTCCGACCAAACGCACAACCTTACCGGGTTGGCCCAGAAGGTCGCGGATTCTCTCAAGGCCAGCGAGTGCGGTGACGCCATCGCCATTCTCAGTGCTGCCGGTCTGGATGCGCAATGCGTCATCGGCAAGGTAGCTATCGTCGCTGCCGACAGGCGTATGCGCCCAAGAGCCATAGGGTTGCCAACCCAACAGAGACTTGCCGATGCGATCGCGGACCCACGGTATAAGGCCCGGATAACCGCGTACCCATGTCGCAATGCGTCCGCGGTCATAGAAATCGAGGGCGAGCTGATCCCGCTGCGCGATATCCTTGACCGCATCCGCCATCGCCTTGCGCCGGTTGGCAAGCGCCCCGTCCGCAGTCGATCCGGTTGCGCTGACAATGATGTAGGCGCCGACTTGCGCCGCCAATTCCTGAATGACGGGCCTTACCGTTCCTGCCAGGCGCATTTCCGCGAGAATTTCGCCGCGCGGCATATCCGGCTTCTTCACCTGAAAGCCCGTGGCGGCGCGCGGTACGAACCCGTCGATCGGCGTTCCGGCGGGGAGCGAAACGCGGACATCGAGGCCGCCATCAGCGGCGGTCTGATTGCCGCCCCAGGTCACCGCCGAAGCAGGAAGGCCACGGCGGCGTAATTCCGCCTCGCAAAGGAGAGCGACGAGAGATCGAAGGTCCCCGTCGTTCAAAAGAGCAATGTCGTCACCGGTGATTTCAAACATGCCGAAGGGTAGGCACGCGCGTGATTCCGGTCAAATATTGGCCGAACGTCGGGATTTCGGCACGCATAAAGAGAACAGGTCTAATCAAATACCGAAGCGACGCGCTTCGACGGCAAGCGCCTGAGGGTGTGAGCTTGGCGTCCTTGGAAAACGATTGGCGAAGGTGATGCGTCCTTCAGTCAGTTTCCACTGTGCTCAGCACGGATCATGCGCGGCGTGCAGACGCGCAATTTCATCGCCACATCCGAAATCGCATACTCTCACGTTTGTGAGGCAAGTTGGAAATCGAGAATCGAACCAACGCGCCTGAGGGTCTAACGACAGTTAGAAAGTAATCAGGAATGGGACGCGGGGATCGTCTGAAGGAGCTTGGCGTTTATGCGCTGCCGGCGTCGGTTGCTCCCGAAGCATGTCATTGACGGACACACCCAGCAACGTCAGCCCGCTAATCGGGCCGTCATCAAACGATCCTCGATGCACCGAATGGCGTCAAGCGCCGACGATCCAAGCTGCTCCAGTCCAGCGAGTTGGCGAAGCGTGGCAATATCCGCCAGGTTGCCATATTGACCAAGCATGCTGATGGCGGGGGTCAATGCTTCGCGCAGCTCAAAGTAGTCGAAATATCCCTTCTGACGCTCGGGATGTTTGAGGCACGCCCTACACATTTCGGCAACCTCTTCCGGGAAGGAAGACGCGACCGAGATCAGCACGGGTTCTTGCCCAAGCTTTCGCGATCGATGATCCTCCAGCAATTCGAAGCTGTGGAACGCGTGCCAGATGGCGCGGAGACAACTGACCGCGGTGCCCGCCTCATGCGTAAGCAGGACGGCGAGGGGCGCTTCGCAGGCAGCTCGCCGGCGGTCTTGCGGTAGATCGCAGCGATTGACCCAATAGAGAATTTCGGCGCATGCCTTCAGCGTTTTTTGGGCATCCGTCAAACCATCGGTACCGTTATCAGGCATGTCGCGTTGAAGTCGCGCCAAGGCGATATGGGACTGTTGGACAGAACACCAATGCTGCTGCGGGATACCCGACATGCTCTTGCGAGAAGGCGCTCATGGCGTCCCGCAGCGCGAGTTTCGCATCCAGCGTCTGTTGGTAGAGATTGGCGATCGGCTTCCAGGCGCCGGATGCAACTTGCACCGCCCAAGGACCGTTCGTTTCGCCTCGCACCGACCCGATAGGATTTGGCTTCGATGACGAGCGTCTTGTCTGGCAGACCGACGACAAGGTCAATTTGCCGCCCGGCAAAGTGTAGATTCGCCAGCACAACCGCCGAGCGCAGATCGCCGGCAAGGAGGGTAACGACGGTCTTTAGAACGGCACGATCGGAATCATGCTCGATCAGGCCGCCAATGTAGATGTCGAGAACCGGCATATGCCTCCCTCTTCTTTAGTTAGAAGAGTACACCGGCTTTCGTTTGTAGCCAATTTTCGTCAAACCAGGAGCAAGCGTCACGGCTACCACGTTCGTTAATAGGGGCGACGTGCCTCTGTGAACCGATGCCTAAATGGGCGGACCCGGATAGCAGGTTGAGCGGCGGGTTGCGGACGGTCTTTAGCCCGTTGATTCACAAGGAATTTGTAGGCGATGACAAACGTGTCGGATTAGGTGAACATCGCCGCATGCCAAAGCGAAAGCCGACATTGCCGCCCAATTTCGAAGAAGACCCTGCGTGGCTGCGCGCTGAGCCGGAAGGCGGAACGATCCCGCCCCCGGTCGAGGTGCGCGCGGACAGGTTGCCGTTCCTTGAGCGAGGATGGAAAAATTTCGAGCGGTTATGTTGCAGGCTCGCCGGCGCTTCCGGGCATGTCGAGAAAGCCCGTGTCTACGGGACACCTGGCCAGAAGCAATATGGCATCGACATTCTCGTCCGCTTGAATGATGGAGCCTACGAAGTCTGGCAGACAAAACGTTACGAGACGGCGCGCCCCGGGGACATCGATCGCGCGGTAGAAATCTTTCTTGCCGATGTCTGGGCCGAAAAGGCGCGCCGGCTGGTGCTGGCGTTTGCATGCCCGCTGGAGACCACCGGTCTCATCGATGCGATCGAGCGCGGCCGCAACAAACTTGGCGCCCGAAACACCGCCTTCGAGCCTTTCGACGCGGGCGATCTCACACACGAGCTCGTCGTGCAGCCTGAGATCATCGATGACTTCTTCGGGCGCGCCTGGGTGGAAAAGGTCTGCCCACCCGAGGCGCTCGATCGCCTCAAGGATCGCCTGTCGGCACCAGATCGGTCGGCGCTTCGCGAACGGCTGCGCACAGTCTATGGTTCGTGGATTGCTGCGGTCGATCCCGGCCTGCCCATCGCCAATCTAGGGCGTCTTGGCAAGCCAATTCCAGCCCTACCAATTCAAGAACGGTTTGTCGAACCGGACATATTGGTAAGCTCCCGCCACGGCCAGTCCGTGAGCGCTCCACCGGCTGACGAACGCCAGCAAGACCAGCCTCCAGGCGAGCCTCAAGTAAATATCGGAGTGGACAAGACGAGGGATTCGCCCCGAGCACGCACCGTATCATCTGAACAGCGCGTGGCGCTCGACGGTCTACTCGACACCGAACGCCGGATCATCATCACTGGTGAGGCAGGGTCCGGCAAAACCACATTGCTTCGAGCGGTTGCACTTGACCTGCTTGCAGCGCACCCGCGGTTTCCAGCAGTCAAGAAACACTATGCGGGCTTTGTTCCAATTTGGGTGCCATTCGCGCTGTGGGCTCGCATGGCTAGCGGGGGAGCGGCGCCTCCTGGACTCGAAGCTGCGGTCGTCGGGTTTCTTGAGGCGCGCGGCGAATCCGAACTTGGTTCGGACGCCAAGAAGGCGCTGGTCAGCGGAAAGGCGTTGCTGCTCGTCGATGGCATCGACGAGGCCCAAGATCCGGTCGCGGCGCGTACAATCGCGGCGTTACTTTTCGCTCAGGCGGATGCAAGGCAGTTGCCGGTGATTGCAACGTCCCGGCCTCACGGGCTGAGAACGCTCGGTGCCTTGCCGGCGGCGTGGCCTGTCGTATCGCTGGCGACGCTCAATGTACGCCAGCAGGGGGAGCTTGCTCAACTGTGGTTCAGGGTCATCGAAACCCTCGAACAGGAAGATGGTGTTGACCCTGTTCGAATTGCGATCCAGTCCCAGAACCGGACCCGCACATTCATGGAAGCGTTGCATCAAAGCCCAGGTATCGCTTCATTGTCAGCGACACCGCTATTCTTGCTCGCTCTCCTCGGTCTGCATCGGCATGGAAAGGCGCTGCCGCGTAGCCGGCTTGCCGCTATCGAGGAAGTCGTGGCGCAACTTGTCGAACACCAGCCGCGCCGCCGCGATGTTGCTGCCTTGGCGACGGCACGCTCACCCGGTCTGCCACCCCGGCAACGTGACCGCATCCTCGATGATTTCGCCTATGCGCTTCACGCGGCAGAATTGGCCGGCGATACCCCTGATGCGGCAAGCGTAGAGGCGGCCATTGCGCGCGCAGGAGCCATGCTTACGGCGCGCCAGTCAGGCTTGGGAATCGACCCGGCGGAGGAGATGGCGAACGAAATCTTTGCTTTCGCCGAGGAACGCGCGGGTTTGCTGTCACGCAAAACGACTGACGCGGTAGGCTTCCTCCACCTTTCATTTCAGGAATTTCTTGCGGCCCGTCATATCAACCATCGTCCGCTCGGGGACCGGATCGAATTTGTCCGGACGCATGCCGCACGGCCGCGTTGGCGCGAGCCCATCTTGTATCTTCTTCATCTCACGCGCAGCGAAGCCGAGGTTGGAGAACTCATCCAGTCGATCGCGGCTGCACCGTTCGATGACGAACTTGGCCGCGGGACGCGGGACGCGCTCCTGACCGATGCGACATTCGCCGATCTGGCGCATGACATTCCGGTTGTGACTGCAATTGCCGAGCGGCTGTTCGTCGAAGTGGAGTCGGTTGCGTTCGGAAAGCGGGAAACTCACCTGCTGTCCGCCATAGTGGACGGGCTGCACTCCGAAGCGCTCGGGACGCGATGTGTCGGCAAGCTTTCTCAGTGGCTTCCCAACCGTCACGGGTGGAGGCGCGCAGCGGCCCTGCGCGCGATGCGGGGTTGGCCCGCTAGCCGTCAACCCGAATGCATACCGGTATTGATGCGCAGCCTGTATGCCGATGAGGAAACGACACGGCAGGCTGCCGCAGAGATGCTGTCGGTGTTGGCGGAGGGCAATGCCGATATCAAATCGGATCTCCTGTCGCGACTGGCAAGAGCTCCGTCGCCCAGCGCCGTCGCCTCGCTGCTCTACGCATTGTGCTGCGGCTGGAACAAAGACGAAGAAACCGGACGGCTTGCGGCGTTGGGCCGTGGATCGGTGGATCGAGCTATTGCTATCGAGGCTATTCGTATTCGTGCCGTGCGCAATGAAAGCGATGAGGCTGATCTTGACCACTTCTACGGGATGCTGGCGACGCGGCATGTTATGGGCGGGCTGCCTCATCCCTGGCTGATGCAGCACTTCGTCGACACGCAGCGTGACCGTTTCATCGAGAAGCTCGTAAGGAGCATTGGAAATCCCGAATATAAGAACCCGCACGATCTCAAGCCGCTCGTCGCTGCTTTGATCATGTGCGATCCGGAGCACCCTTTGGTCGAGGCTGGACTGCACGCGCTGTTGGGCCAGAATTGGTTGCAGAGGGAGATTTTTGGCCCTGACGGTTTTCCCGCCGACCGCATCAAGTGGACAAGCGGACTGCTGGAGACCGTCGAAGGTCTGACCCAGAAAGAAAAGGCTTACTTTCCGAACTTCGACTTCTACTGGGTTGCGAAACGGACAAAAATTGAGAGCCTCAAGGCGCGCTTCATTGCCGACCTCAAGCAAGATCGGAACGGTTTCAAGTTCTGGTCAGCGAAGGCTCTCGTCGAAGTGTGGGGGATCGATGATCCGGAGGTGCGGGGCGTGCTTCTCCCCTTCATGGACGCCGCGCCAGCCGATATTGCGCTCGTAGCGCATCTGTTGCCGGCAATCGTTGATGACGCGGCGGCATGCCGCAAAGCGTTTCTCGGGGCACTTCGTGGACCGGTCGAGCGGGCTGATTTTCTGTTCCCTGCGCTGCGCGAGGTAGGCGTGAGAAGCGATGACGACGAGGCATTTGGCGTCTGCTTAAAGTCGCGCGAGGCAATGAAAGCACCGCTCTATCGCGATCAATGGCGGGAACAGATGATCCTTACCTTTCCGAGCCGGACAGAGGTCCGCAATATGGCGCTAGGTGAATTGCGGCGTCGCGATGGGGAAATCGGGGCTGTCGCCCTAAGTTACCGCGGCGACGATGAGATGATCTCAAGCATGCTCGGCGTGCTCGTTCCGTTGCAGGCGGACGCGCGCCTCGCGCTAGTGACAAGTCTCCGCAAGGCCGGCGTAGGCGATTCACGTGCTTTCGATCTAATAGACGCCGCGCGAGAAGACTCGGACGGCTCGGTCTCGAGCGAAGCAACGATCAGTGCGACTGAGATCAAGGTGGCGCTACATGCAATCGATGCGGCTGACATTGCTCGCCTGGACGCGGACTTGGAAGCCGTCGGTCATGACTATGAGGCGCGCCGCAGCGCCGCAGCGATCTCCCTTGGTATTGCAGGCAGCTTCGACATTTTTGTGGCTAAGACCGACCGGACCGAAGCTCTTGAACTCCCAATCTCCCGCTCCGTGCGGCGAGGGGATGACCGTTATCTGCGTCGTATCCTCGGTCTCTGGCCCGGCTTACTCGTGGCGCTCGACGACCCCGATGTGGTAATGAAGCGATTTGGATTGACGGCCGAGGCGACCCTCGACCTTCTCGATCCCATCTACCCGAACGCGAGACAGCTCTACGACGCCCTTATGAAAACGATCGATGCGGCGCCGAATGTCCAGCCGCATGTGCTGATGGGTGCTGTGGCCAAGTTTGAGCCTGCCAGCGAACGGCTGCGCGGCCTGGTATTGTCTCAACTGGTCCCCAAGCGCGTCGTTGACTATCAGGCCGGATTGCTCGCGGCAGAGATATTCGCGGACCAGTTTGCTGATGACCGCGAGATGAGAAGCGACGTGCTGGAATCCTTCCGCAAGAACCCACACGGCGCGGCTGCCGGTGCGCTCGCCGAGTTGGCGGTGCGCCACTCTGATCCGGAACTGACAAGCACGCTCCGGGAGAAGGCAATCGGCGAGCGCTACGATTTGCCGACGCATTTCCGCCTGATGGCCGCACTGGCGTCCGCGGACAATGTTGTCGAGGACGCGCGCGAGCAGGTCACCACATTCGAGCTAACTGCAGAGCCATATCGAACAATGTCTTGGCCATCCGCCGTTTCGCGACGCGTTATCGCCGATAAAGAGCTGCAATCGAAATTGTCATCGGCCTTGGAGGGAATCCCATCTGCGGCCGTAAGGATGGCATTGCTGTCATGGATACACGGCGCAATTGGAGTCGATGCCCAACTTCGGGCATCGATTACCCGCGAGCTCGTGCGAGAAAGCGAACAGGCTATTCCAAGCGCTGTCTTTGATGTGTTCTCCGGATCTACGACGACACTGCGGCAGATGCTCGGAACTTTCTTAGAGTAGGCGAGAACCGCGAATAGTATTGGCGGGATCGCAGAGGGATGAGAGGCGCGCTCGTCATCGATATCTGTGCTGCATGAAAATGCCCCGCGCTGGAGCAAAATCGGGAGGCGCGCGCAGCGGTTCCTGGCGCTGGCATCGTATCTCGTGGCAAGGCAGGTAGCTGTGGCGCTCGCGCTCTAAGAGCGCATCAAACGCCTACCTGCGCGTGCGTGGCGATGAAGCGCAGCAGCCGGTCGACGGGCTCTCAACCTAAATCACCGGACGGGGACGATACAGGGCGTGGGGGCCATCTGATCTGTGGCTTGTGGGGCGCTTTCCAACATGGGGTGTTGCCAGATACCGCAAATCCGTTGAACGTCACGGTGTGATCTGTGCGGACGGAGAACGCGATGGGGCTGATAAATCTAAGTGATCGCGAGAAGCAGGCCATCGATGCGATCAATAGCGGCGAGCTTCATGACTTGGTTGATCAGGCCATGAGGTCAGAGCACCTCGGAAAACTCAGCGGCCTACCACTCTACGACTGCGGAGAGTACGTGGCCACCAAGCTTCGGTACTTCGATCGAGCGCTTGCGGCATATAGGATCGCGAAGTCGGCCAAGAAGCGGGAAGAGACGCTATATTCTGCTCACAAGGCCGGCAGTGATATGACTTTTGCGTTCGCCCAGATAAAGCAACGCTTGGAGGTCGAGGAACGCGAGAGCCAGCTATTTTTTGTCTACGATCCGGCGATGCCTCCATTTGGTCTGACCCAAAACATGCAAGTTCGCGTCAGCTACCGGTGGCGCCGGACGACCGGGGATGAATGGACTTCCGGGTCCATTGTCTTCAAGCACAAGGTCCGGCCCCGTTTGGAGTATCATGCACTCGCTCAGCCGAAGCCTAAGCGAAAGCCGAGCGCCAGGAAGCTTGCGGAGAACCGTGAGAATGACCTGCTTCACGAATGGGAGCACTTTGAGCGGTTGGCTCATTGGTCAGTGCGCGACTATTTCCGGGCGGGCCATGACGGAGCGGGCATTCCTGGTCAGTTTGAGGTTAGGCTCGGTGACCATGACGGGCTGAACAATTTCAGCGCTGATTTCTGGGGGCGCAAGGTGAGCTCCTGACGACTATTCGCCCGCCATCGCCTTCTGCTGAAGATTGGCGGGCTCCCAGTGCTATGGACGAGCCGGTGTATGCAAGAAAAACTCCCCGAGCCCGTCGCGGTCGCCATGTATTGGAATGCGATGAACCACTCGCGGTCGCGACCTTATGTGCAGCGGTTCGTGATGCCGGACTACATGAAGCAACGCTACTGAGTGTGTTGGGACAAGGGGAGCAACGTGAGCGAAGACAATGCGAAACCGGACCTGGCGTCCTTGGAGGTCCTCGTCCGCGGGGCGGAAAAGACATTCGACAACGCGGAGCACCTCTTCTTCGAGGCGGAGCTCCTGGCCAAGGCAGGAGCAGTGGCACGAGCCCTGTGCCTGCATCAGATCTCGTTAGAGGAATGCTCCAAGGTCGACACTCTTGGGGCGTGGGGAATGAGCCTGGTCATGGGGTTGGAGGTCGACCAGAAGAAGGTGCTTGCCGCCTTTGCCCGGCATGCGTCCAAGAACAAATCCAATGCCTACCTGCTCGAAGGATCGGACGCCGAGAAAGACGCCAAGCGGCGCGGTGATCTCAAGGGAGCCATAGAGGCGTTCAAGAAGAGCCAGGCCGAGTTTCACGACGCGTCGAACCAAGCGAAGAATGCCTCGCTCTACGTCGACTGGGTGGACGTCGAGTTCGTCGCCCCGAGCGAACGCATCACCGAGGCGATGCTGGCAGAGATCAAGGAGCGGAATGCTCAGTTTCTCGGTTATGCCCACAATTCGGTGAAGATGCTTAAACGGACTGCCGCGTCTCCCGAGGATGTTCGTGGCATGTTCTCCGGGTTTGTCGAGCAGGCCGAAAAACTACGGGATACGAAGCCTGACAATCCAATCGAAGCGATCGAAACGTGGCTTTGGGATTTCTTGGAGGCAGAGCGGCGAAAGAGAAGGAGCGAGGATCCCGGTCAGTGAGAAAGTTTCTGGCCCGCATGCTCACCGCCCTCCGTGATGATGATAACTATTCGCGAATGCGTGCGGCGTAATGCTGAAGTTCCTCCTGTAGGTTATGGTGCTGGGTCGCTTCTCAACCCTCGTTCTTGCCACTCGCTTCGCGGATCTGGCGGTCTAGTGCCCGCAGCGAGTCATCGAAATGCACCGCCCTGAACCAACCGGCCCCGCGATTGGCGAGCTTCTCAAGTTTCACGTGGCCGAGATGCCTTTGCTGCCGCGGCCCATTGTATAGCTCGACATAGTCGAGCCGCACGTCTCTGGCGGCGGCATTGAGCAGCGCGAGATCGCTGGTTCTCGCGGTAATCCCTTCGCCGTCCGCGTCGATCTCTTCGAGATGCAGCAGGCAATGGTCGCGTGGACCATGCACCACCATGTTCCATCCCTCGGGCATGTGTCGCCTGGGCGGCGGGCCTTCCCCCATTCTGCCGAGATGGACCAGCGCATCCCGTTGTACGGTTCCCGGTTTTGCCGCGAGCCGATCGCCCACGCCGCTAAAGTCTGCCGTGTGCGAGAACAGAAATCGTCGCGACTGCGTCACCTGCACGAAATTGTAGCGCTCTACTTCTTTATCGCTGATTGTGACAGGCTCGCCGGAAGCCAGGCCCCAGCCATAAGCGCGTAGCGCCGCATGCTCGCTGCCGTCGGTGGACAGGAGATGGTCGAGCCGTGCAACGATCGTCGGGCAATGCCAGGTTAAGAGCAGGCTCGGACTTAACGGCAGATGCACGAGGATGCCCTGCGCCTGCAGTGCATGATCGCCATAGGGAAACGGGTTGCTGAACACGACCGGGTGGTCAGAAATCAGGAAGCGCGCCGAGCCCGCGGGCTCAACCAGGCCCGGCATCAACCGGAGGAACGAATCCCGATGGCTGGCGCGCTTCACAAACGCCTCCATGGTGCCGCGCTTGGCATCGGCCTCAGTCGGCGGTGCCAGTTGCGGGTGATTCAAGTCGGCTCCGAGTTTATCGAGCAAGTCTCGCATCTCTTCGGCGAGCACGCCCGGCGTTTCACGTGCCAATTTTGTTCGAAACAGCTGGACCGTACCAAGGTCCGCCAGCGACAGCACCTGCTCCTCGCGCATCCATGCTAGTGAGCGGCGCTCCGCGATCTGGGCGACAATAGCTGCTCCGGCGGTATCGACCTTGTCGAACATCGCCTCGAAATTGAGCCGTCCGCCATCGTCAATGATCGTGTTGAAGCCGTTCTCCGACCCCGCGTTGAGGATCGACGACGTGAAGCTCTGGCCGGTCGTCTTGTCGAAGACGCAGATCTGCGTGCGGCCCTTGTCGCGCGCAAAGTGACGCAGCTGCGCCTGAGTTACATAATGGTGCTTTCTGGAGGGCTTGGATGGTTTCGACATAGATAGAAAATAAGATGCACTCATATGGCGACCAAGATAGTAGATGCGAATTCATAAATCACGCTCGAAAAGCCGCTGGTGGCAAAAGAGTATGTCCGGGGCAGTGCTCGCCGGCTATAGGGTTCGCCCAAAAGGCCCAGAAAACAAGGGTTTTCCGCCGAGTAGTTTCATCCCTTGCATGTCAGAAAAATATGCTCTATTTTCTGACACATGGATACGAACCTGTCTTCAGCTCCGGATCGGATTGTGAGGCGCGCCCGCAGCAGCGGACGCGGCAGCGTTTTCACGCCCAACGATTTCCTTGACCTGGCTGGGCGGGCGGCGATCGATCAGGCCCTGTCTCGCCTCGTCAAGAGCGGTAGGCTCCGTCGCCTCGCGCGCGGCCTTTACGATTTCCCCAAAGTGCATCCAAAGCTTGGCCCCCTTTCTCCAGCGCCCGATGACATTGCCCAGGCTCTGGCCAGAGAGACGGGCTCTCAGGTGCAGGTCGCCGGCTCGCGCGCGGCGAACGTCCTCGGTCTATCGACCCAGGTTCCGGCCCGCAGTTCATACCTGACGGATGGTCCATCCCGTCGGGTGGTGCTCGGAAAACGTATCGTCGATCTCCGCCACGCTTCGCCTAAGCATCTCATCGCACCGGGCAGTGCGGCGGGGACTGTTGTTCAGGCGCTACGCCATTTGGGGCCGTCGCGGGCGGCAGATATCGTTCATGTCGCGTCGCGCCAGCTGTCGCCGAGCGACAAAAAGAGGCTCGCCTCGACGGCCGTTCAGGCCCCGGCCTGGATGCGCCCGACGCTGCGCGCTATTGCGGACACCAGATCGGACACGGCCAATGGATAGCTTCGCTCGCCAGGACGCGTCCGATAGGGCGGCTGTCTTCGGCGAGTCCGGCGCCTTGCGTGGCGTCGCCAGCATTATCATCGAGAAGGACTTCTGGGTTTGCTGGACCTTGAAGCGTCTGTTTGAACTCCAGAAGGGCGACGCGGCCACTCTGGTTTTCAAAGGCGGCACCTCTCTCTCCAAGGCCTATGGGGCAATCCGACGCTTCTCGGAAGACATCGACCTCTCCTTCGACCGTGCCAATCTCGGCTACGACGGCGATCGTGATCCAGAGCGGGAAGGGATCAGCAAGAAGCAGTCCGCCAAGCTGATCGATGCGCTCATGGCCGATGTCGAAAAGCATATCGCCAACAACATGCTTCCTGCCCTGCGAGAGGCGATCGCGGCCCAACTTGCCGAGCCGGTCAAGGGCAACTGGTCGCTCGAGGTCGACGCAAACGACCCCCAAACCTTGAACTTTCACTACCCGGCCGCACTGACCGGTCAGGACTATCAAGGCATCGCCTACATCACCCCGCGAGTCAAACTGGAGTTCGGTGCGCGCGGCGATCCTTGGCCGACCGAGCAGAAGACCATCCGGCCTTATTCAGCTGACGATTTCCCCACCTTCTTCGAGAATCCGGATTGCACCGTCACGGTCCTTGCGGCGCGCAGAACGTTCTGGGAGAAGGTCACTGCGCTTCACTCCGAAGCGCACCGTCCCGAAGACTCTCCCACCCCTCAGTATTTTTCACGCCATTACTATGATGTGGCGATGCTTCTCGACACGGCCGAGGGGCAGGCGGCGGCGGTCGATTTCGAAATGTTGGCGCAGGTCGCCAGGCACAAGGCCGTGTACTTTCGATCGAGCTGGGCGAGCTATGACACCGCGCGTCCGGGCACCCTGCGCCTGATGCCGGCCGAGTATCGCCTAAAAGACCTGCGCCCCGACTACCAGGCCATGCAGGCGATGATGTTCGACGAGAAATCGTATTCGTTCGATGAGATCCTTGCGCGCATCGAAAAGCTGCAGAAGACGATCAATTCGGATGTTCCGACCGCCGACACGCCGAAATAGGGTCTGCTGCCGGAGCATGGCGTTCTACTTGGCTGTGTCGCTATCTAGCCGCGCGCGCCATGCTCATCTACGGTCAATATCTATCCGCGGGTCGAAAGCCAAAGTATGCCAGCTGCGCCAAGCGCTTCAACGATTTCCGTTCGTCAAACTCTCGAGATCCTCGATGGTCCCTTTCGCAGCGTCGCGACGGGCATCGCCGAGGACCAGTATGCCTTCTGGCTTGGTTCGGGCATCTCATTCGGGCGGGTGGATGGCCTGAAGCACATCATCGTGCGCGTGATGGAGTTTCTGCGCCAGCAGATCGATCCGGCCGACCCCAACTGCCCCTATAACGTAGCCCTCAAGCGTGCCCTCGGCCTCGCACCGCTGTCGGCCGACGAATGGGCAAGGGTCGATCTCACCCTTGGCTTCGCTGCTTGGCCGGACCAGGCCGCCATTGTCGCGCGGCTGACCAACAATTATGCTCGGCTGCTCGACGTCGCGGTTGCCGGGAAGGCCGACGACTATCTGCTGTGGGACGGCGTTGGCGTCCCCGCCACCTTCGCGAACCCCGCCATCGAACCCGACGTCGAGCATTTGTGTATGGGCATTCTAGTTCTCGAGGGCAGTGCGTCCAGCATCGCCACGGCGAACTGGGACGGGCTGGTCGAGAAGGCTGTTGCCGAACTGACAGGAGGCGTTCCCAAGCTCGTGGTCTGCGTCCGCGCCGAGGATCTTCGTCAGCCGGAGCTAACCGGTCAGATCATCAAATTTCACGGCTGTGCGGTGTTGGCCGTCGCCGACGAGGGAACCTACAGGCCGTTTCTTGTCGGCCGCTACTCGCAAATCAACCGCTGGGCCGCCGCACCCGAAAACCAAGCCGTGATCAACCGTCTGCTCGATATTGCTGTTTCGAAGCCGACCATCATGATGGGCCTGTCGGCCCAGGACTCCAATATCCAGGCCTTCTTCGCAAAGGCGGAGTCGGTGATGCGCTGGCCTTGGCCTGGAAACAGGCCCAGCTTCGTCTTCTCGGGAGAACAGGTCGGCGCCGACCAGGAGGGACTACTCAAGAACGTCTATCCGCAGACCTATACGGCGGCGACCCGCGACCAGATCAACGAGCAGTCGCTCGTCAAAGCCTACGCCAACCCGCTTTTGCTCGCGCTCGTCCTCTCGGTCATCGCCGACAAGATCAAGGTCATGGTCGACACGGTCCAGGGTACCCTCGACCACGCGGCGCGCGCAGCTCTGCAACAGGGAGTGGTAGCACTGCGGGACCATCTGGCGACCCTCGACAATGGCGATCGACTACAGTTCGTCCGCAAGTTCGTCGACCACACCTCGCGCACGATGACGATGTTCCGGGACGGAGCCGCAGGGGTTGCCCCGCGCCGCTACAATCCTGTAACGCCCTTGCCGCTTCACCAGATTGCGGCCGACCAGACCCTCCCTTCATCCGGATTGCCCGAGATCGCGGTCTTTGCCGGTTTGCTTGGTATTGGCGTGGCGGACGGCACCTGGTCCTTGGCCGAAAGTGATCCCGCTGATCCCGCCTCGGGTGCAGTGAAGGTGGTGACTGCGTCGGCAAGCACCAAGCTTGTCCTTGCGGCCAATGGCCGGTCAGCGATCCGGCTGCAGCAGAATGGCCATATCGATGATAACGAGGACGCCGTCCTGGTCTATAGTGCCGAGAAGCCACCGCCGATGCCCCGCTCGCCCCGAAGCTCACCCGGCCGGACGGGCGTGCTGGGGTTGCGGGAGGTCAGCATTTACGACCTGCTCCAGCACGCGACCAGTGCGGCAGATCTCATGCAGCAGTTTCGTTCGGAGGCAGCGATATGACCATTGCCACGCCAGTCGAGGGAGTCGTCGCGTTGCTTTCGGAAGCCGGTTACCGCCCGCTGTCAGTCCCGCTGTCGATCGCCGGCCTAACCTTCGACCTTCCAGCCGCCCTGGTCGGCGAAAGCCCGTCGCCCGATCTCATCCTTGTCGCTGACACGGCGTTCGACACCGAACAAAAGATCCTCCGCAAGGTGGAAGGGGTGGCACGCGCGCTCGACGTCACCCGCTCCAAACGTCCCCTGACCACGATCCTCGTCGGGCCCAAACCCTCCGCCGCCACGCTTGATGCCATGACCAAGGTCTGCCGTGTGCTTCCCGTCGGTGTCACCGAACATGGAGCGACAACAGCTCTGCTGGAGAACTGGCTGGCTGTCCTGCTGCCGCTCAAGCTGCCTGAACCGACCAGCGACACGGCGGAATCGCTGGGCTCGATCGTCAGCAGATCCGCCGATCTTGACCAAAATATCGTCGGCCTGGTCGCCTTCGCAGACCAAGGCGCAGCCGGCGTCCAGCAACATCTGCACGAGCTTCTCAACACCGCCATCGAGGCCGAAATCGAACCAGAAGAAGACATCGATCTTGGGCCAGAGCTAACACAGGGAGCTTCGGAATGAGCGCTGCTCAGTTGAGTTCGATCACCCTCACAAACTTCCGCAGCATCAAGGGGAGCATCACCGTCCCGCTGGATGCTCCCATAGTCCTCATCCATGGCGCAAACGGAGCGGGCAAAACAAGTCTGTTGTCGGCCATCGAGCTGGCTCTGACGGGCCAAGTCGCGTCGCTCCAACGGGTCGATCCCGACTACGCAGCCCACCTCGTCCACAAGGACGCCAAGTCCGCGGAGCTCAAGATTGAGACGAGTGGCCTCGATCGCAATGAGACCAGCCTCAAGGTGACCGCCAATGCGATAGAGGGGAAGGCGCTGCTCGGACCGGATCTCGCTCGGTTCTATGCCGAACGCTGCTTCCTCGCGCAGTCATCGCTGGGCCGCCTCCTCGAGCTCTATCAGGATTCCGCGAAGCGCTCGGATTCCGCCCTTACCAAGTTCGTCAAGGACCTGCTGGGCCTTGATCACCTCGATGCCATCATCGATGGGCTGCATGATGCCGGTGACGTGCGGCGGCTGCGAAGCGGCGTTCCGGGATATGGCGAGACCAGGGACACCATTCCCCAGGTCGCGGGCGAACGTGACCGCCTGGGTGCCGAACTGGAGAAGACTGATATCAGGATCCGCCAGCTGGAAGAGCAGAACGACGCTCTGTCGAATCGGTTGGTCTCAGTTGGCGACCGACCCGTCACCGGCCCAACTGCCGGCGAGACCGAGCAGAGCGAACTCCTGAGGCTCACGACGGTGCGCCGCGAGGTTGAGGCCGCTAGCTTGCAATGGCAGCAGATCGCCGGCACAGACCTAGCTCGTGATCGCGCCGCCGCGCAGCCCCGCAGCGAGAACGCCGGCCGGGCGGTCGCGGCATGGTCCGCGACAAAGGGAGCCGCGCTTCAGGCCGTGCTCGAACGACTCGTGCCCTTGTTCTCCGACCTTCCGTCGGTGAGCGCCGGCGGACCCCAGCCAGCCCATGCCGCCGCGACAAAAGCGGTGCGGGAAGAGCTGCGGCGTTGCCAGGATGTGCTCGACAAGGACGCGGCCGACGCCAAGCTGGAAGCCGATCATGAAGGCGCCGTCACACGCGGTCGGGCGCGCATACAGGCGCTGGAGCAGCAAATCTCGAACCTCGCATCGGAGGGCGGCGCCCTTGCCCAGGCGTTGAGCGGCGTGCTGCCGCATATCCATACCGACGACTGCCCGGTTTGCGGTCGCAATTTCAAAGAGACCTCAGAGGTGCCGTTGCAGGCCCATGTCTCTGCACGGATAGCAGAGCTCACCGCTGCTGCCGGGCAGCTTCAGGCCCTGAGCCGCGACAGGACCTCCTCCCTCTCGACCGTCGCTGTCGCCGAGAGAGAGCTCGGCGAGGTCCGAGGGCGACGCCTCGACGCCACCAATCGAGACGCACTTCGGACCCGGGTGGCGCTGTTGCAGGAAGTGGACCTGTCACTGGCCGGCATGACCAGCGACGTGGAGGAAGGTCAACGCCTGATCGGTGAGGCCGCTGCTGCTTCCCGCGCGCTTTCGGATCTCGCCGTTCAGGACCAGGGCGGTACGGCCTTGCGGCAGTCGGTCGAGCGCTTCGGCACAGAGCTCGGCGTGGCGCCTCTGGCCCCCACCGAAGACATAGCAGCGGCTCTGTCGCGTTTTGCCGCCGAGGCCTCACGGCTCGTTGAAATCTATACCGCGAACCAGACGATCCGCCGCGAAATGGCGGGGAACGCCCTTGAAGTACAGCGCCTCAATGCCTTGAGGCAACCAGTCGTTGATGCAACGGAAGCCGCTCAGGGTCGCCTGGGCCGGCTGAATGCCGCGAAAGAGCGCGCGGACCGCCTGATTCTTGACGCCCGCGAGCTGGCAAAGCGCGCCGGGGAGGCCCGGACCGCCATTGTCAGGAAAGTCTTCAATGGCTCGCTAAACCGGGTGTGGCGCGACCTCTTCGTGCGGCTGGCGCCGGAAGAGCCATTTGTCCCTGCCTTTGCCGTCCCCGAAACCAATGGCGGCCCGGTCGAGGCAGTGCTTGAGACCTGGTATCGCTCCGGCGGCAAAGGGGGTGATCCCCGCGCGATGCTGAGTGCTGGCAACCTCAACACGGCCGCGCTCACGCTTTTCCTCGCTCTACATCTTTCGGTTTCCCCCGATCTTCCCTGGCTGGTGATCGACGATCCCGTGCAGAGCATGGACGAGGTCCATATTGCCCAATTTACCGCATTGCTCAGAATACTGGCCAAATCGAACCTGCAGCGCCAGATCATTATCGCGGTGCACGAAAAGCCCCTGTTCGACTATCTTTCGCTCGAACTCAGCCCAGCATTCCAGAACGACCGGCTGATCACCATCGAGCTCAGCCGCAGTGCCGATGGCCAGACGCTGATGAACTATCTGCCTCACGTCTTCACTCCGGACCAGGCGGTCGCGGCATGAGCCCGGCTCAGGTCAAAACGTATCTTCGAACAGAACCCTGCGAACGGGCAGCTCTTCGGCCCATAAGCCGGACATTCGCTTGCAAAGTAGCGGCAGCTCTTGATGATCTTGGACTGGTCCGCCAAGCGCATGAAGTCCTGATGAACCTCGGCGCGCGCCCGGAATGCGGCGGGAGCGATCCCGCCGGTCGAGACCAGTAGCGCTCGACGCCTCCCCTCGCGCAACGCCGGTTCCAGGCAATAGTGTACCGACCGAGCATCGACGCTTCGATCTCGCCGATGCTTGATTTCGATGTTGTACCAGGTCACATCGTCGCGACTGATGTCACAGCCCAGTAAGTCGGCCCCGGCCCAGATCCCCGCAGCTTGCCGAAGGGCTTAAAGTCACCCGACCTTGTTGATCCAACCTTGAAGGTCGAGCCCGCCAAGGTGAAGACACGCGATTTCAAATAAGCTTGCCGTCACAAAAATTGTCATTTATTTAGATAAACGTAAATTCACACTAAGTTGGCGGAGGGACGAGCGATGCCGCTTAGCCTGACGAACGCCGAAGCCCGCGGTCGAACCTATGCCGCGGCCCGTATGTTGGCCGGGCTCGATCAGGCCGCACTTGCCACAGAGGCTGGCGTGTCCGCGGCGACGGTCTCCAATGTGGAGCGAGGACGGGAAGGTCGGCCCGCGACACTCAAGGCGATAAGGAAGGCTCTGACACGCCAGGGCGTGCTTGTCGGCTTCAGTCCAAGCAACGGACTAGCGTCCGTTTCGATCTCCTTTGCCGCCGATGAGGAAGAGGAAGAGTGAGAGATGAGGTACTTCGGAGAATTCAACCGCGTCATCTGCGACAACATTCGTATCGCCGCGAGGAGGTTGCGCAGGTTGGGGCTCAACGCGCAGGTCCTGCCCCACAAGACGTCGCTAGTGATCGTGCGTCCGCGTGGGATGTCATGGGCTGATTTCACCACTGCGGTTGCAAACGATGCAGCCCATCATCGTGTTCCAGTCGCAATACATCGCTATCATCACCCTTCTGAGGTCGGTAGGGCACGTCTTCGAAAAGGTCGACTGCGACACTTCCGACCGGAAAGCGTGGGCCAAGGGAAAGTGGCCCGACTGGCAGCAGGCGTCTATTTTCCAGAGCTTCATCAAGCCCAAGCGCGACGCGCTGCTCAAGGAGTTTCGAGGCGGACTTGAACTGCGCAATGACGCTTTCGAGTCCCCGGCCGTGCTCGCGGATCCCTCGATGCCCGGCATGGTGTCGACGGTGACGACGATGGACGCCAGCAGGTTGCGGGATGCAGACGGTCGCCTGATCATGCCGGCCATCCGCGAAGCGATTGTCTTCTGGACTCGCTGCCTCAGCGAAGCCGAAGCAGCGTTTGGCGAATCGGCCCTTTAGCAACCGCGCAATCCGCCTATCGAGAGAGGTCGCCAATGACTGAGCAGGATAGCACGCCACAGCCAGGAACGCTGACGCATCGGCTCGGCGCCATCTCGAAACTTGAGACCGAGCTCGTCGACAAGGCCCACGCCATCCTGCCAAAAGGCGCGGTCAACATCGTTGATTTCTTCATCCTGGGCGCTACGCAGCGCACGCTGTCACAGTCCCGCGGCTTCCGGACGCTGATCGAGACCAGGAACTTTCCCTCCGCGACGATTCTGTTGCGCACGCAAATTGATACCGCCATGCGCATCAACGGCCTCAGGATGATGGCGAATGTCGAGGCGGACGTTCAGCGCATCTTCAAAGGCGAGCGCACCTTTGACCGCCTGGTCTCGAGTCCCGCTGCCGGCGGCGGCAAGCCCGAGCGCCTCACCGACGCTTTCCTCAAAAAGAAGCTCGCGGAGGAGCATCCCTGGATCGAGCCCCTCTACAGCCAGACCTCTGACTTCGTCCATCTCAGCTTTCGCCATCTATTTACGGCGATCACCGAGACCGATGCGGCAACACAGATGGCGACTATGGCGATCAGCGGCACCGATCCCAAGCAGGATGAGAGCGTGTACTACGAAGTGTGCGATGCATTCTTCCGCGTCTCTCGACTGAGCTCCATGACCATTCTCGCCGCGCTGATGGCCAGGCATCTGGGGGACAGGGTCATGGCCGCCGCTGCCGCGCGGAAAGCCAACGGGAATGAGTGA
Source organism: Mesorhizobium sp. M0317 (assembly GCF_040321555.1). Lineage (NCBI taxonomy): Bacteria > Pseudomonadati > Pseudomonadota > Alphaproteobacteria > Hyphomicrobiales > Phyllobacteriaceae > Mesorhizobium > Mesorhizobium sp. M0317. Next base: position 44,636 of record NZ_JAMYRV010000050.1, read on the forward strand.
CGCTCGACGCCCAACGATCGAGCTCGATCGTCCCGAGGCGTGGCCCTCGGATCTCCTTGACGTGCTTACCACCAATCTAGATGCGCTCCGCTCGCGCGAGAAAGGTCCGTTGAGTGACCGTTACGATGCAGCGGTCTACGCGGTGGTCGAGGCGTTGGAGCCTTACAGCGTCGTCGGTTGGCATTGCACGCGTCTCGCCGATCAGGAGGTCGAAGACATCAGAGCCAATGGAATGGCGCTCCTCGACGTCGATCTCGTGTCCCGTCGGATCGATGCCGCAATCCGGCACGAACTGATCTCGTCGAACCATGGCGCGCCTAAAGGCAGTCAACCAAACCGCGGAGCGATACCGGGCTGGCATGCTGTGGTTCTGTTTCTTCACCCCAGCTCGCGCGGGCGAGGGCGGTATCGGAGATCTTCTCCGCTATTGGGGTGGGGAGGCGGTCTACAATTCGCATGACCGGCACCCGGAAATGGGCAAGGTCATCGCGGGGGTCGGGCGGCCCGCTATCGTTGAAGCAGAAATCCCCGTCGCGTGGTGTGGTCGCGATCGCGGCCTGCGGCTGGCGATGAACATTGGGCAAAGATACGTCATCGCCCAGGGAACGCGCAGTCCGAACTCGACCGATGTCGAAGACAACATCAAGCGGCCGCTCCCCGCAGAGTTGGTCCGGGCGGTACATGTCTTCCCAGCCCCCGAATTCCTGACGCTGTCTGGCTGCTCGGATTGGCATTATCCCCTCTGACCTGAGGGGCTAGTCTGAACCGGGGCGGACCGTTTCCGCAAGCGACCAGCCGACAATGGCCGCAACAGCTCGGCCTGCGGCTTAGTAAGATAGAGCCAGGCGGCCCAATCCCGCGGCTGCAGCACGACCACCTGTCGGTCATGGTAGGGCTCGATGTCGGGACCCGGCGAGGTGGTCAGCATCGTGGAGCTTACCGGGTGATTGCGCTGAGCTTCCCGCCACAGCCCCGCAATCGCCAGAAAGGGTGATCCGCCAGTGTAAATCGATGCTTGGTCTTGGGTATCTGGTGCCGCTGAATTCGAAGAAACCGGAGGCCGGGATCGGACATCTGTTGCTCTTGGAGAAATAGCGGCCCTCCGAGCGGAAATTGAAGACGGGGCCGCCTTTGGGGCCATTTGGCGCAAAGCTGAAGTTCATCGGCACCAGCTCGACCCCGTTGCCGGCAGCGCGCATCACCGGCGCCATGTCGTTGATCCGCACCAGATCGGATTGCGGCAGGTCCAGTTCCGTCTGCTGCGTCGGAATCCCGAGCTCGAGATCCTGCATCATCTGGCTGTATTCGACCCAGCGGACGTGTTGTTCGTAAGCGTTGCACATGAGCAGAATGATAGTGCACGGACGAAGCATTTTCGAGGGTGGAGCGTCCGCCTTCGGAGCCGGGCTGTAGGTGAACCGAAGCCCCGCCCTACGGGTCTTCGCCCTTCGGGCTTTTATCCCTGACGCGAACGGCATCGCCGTCGAAACTAAAGGGACTTGGTCTTGCCGCTCGCGCGTTGCGCCGGTCAAGGACGTTGCGCCGCGGCTTGCCAACGATGCGCCTCCCGGCACTTTCGTTGGGTTGCGGACCGCGCCCTTTCCCGCCTTGCTCTTCGCGGACTTCGGGTCCCGTCCCCGAAGTGTGGGGTAGGGCTGAAGTCAGAAGGAACGCGCGAAGCGCGTGCGGAGCAGGATGGAAAAGCAGCAACTGAAGAACTGAAGGACAAGGTGCCATGCGCCGCGGTGCTCGAGCATCTGGGCTTTGCTCTCGACGTCAAAGAGAGCACCCGCAAAGGCGACCCCTAGCCGCACTTCAACATGTACCGGCAATAGCCTATCTGTCCGACATGACGCTTGAAAAATTCACCTCACAGCTCAATGCCACCACTTTCTGGAAGGAGTTCACCTTCTCCGAAACGAGATTCTTCCCTCGTCCGAAACAGCAGGTCGAACTGGCGGACGGAATGGTGAAGATCGGATCATTGGCTATGGTGTTCCAGCTCGAGGAACGGGCTGAGGAGACGTCGGACCCTGAGGCTGAGCGACAGTGGTTCCGGAGGAAAGTCCTCCGGAAAGCGACGGATCAGATCAAGGACACGGTGCGGTACCTGGCCGAGCACGAGGAGATCCGCCTCACGAACGCACAGGGTCACGAGATAGCGGTGAAGGGGGTCGACCTCCTAGACATCAAGAAGATCGTCGTCTTCCTTCCTGGTCGGCTGCTGCCTGCGGACTGTTGGGAGACCAAGTTCCACGTCTCGGCCACGGTTGGTTTCATTCATATCGTGGCCGCGCACGACTATCTGGGAATATTGGACAAACTGCGCGTCCCCGACGACGTGCGGCTCTACTTCGAATATCGAGAGTCGGTCCTGCCGCAACTGCGCGAGGCCCGCGTGGTCGTGGAGGAGCCCGACATCATGGTCGCGTTCCTGTCGGAGATGGATTTGCCGGAGCCTGGATCGATCGAGAAGTTGCGCGCCTTCGTGCAGGACCTTGGCGGGTTTGATCTTTCATACATCCTGCGGGACCTCCAACTTCACATCGTCAACCCTGAAAGGAGCACGGACTACTATCGGATCATGGAGGAGTTCGCTCGCGTCCCGCGATCCATCTGGCGCGAGTTCAAAAGGCGGCTTGTCGTCTCCCTCGAGGCTAGCAAGGCCGGAACACCTCGTCGACCTTTCAGATTCGCATTCCCGCAGACAGACTGCACTTTCATGGTCGCAAGTATGGACCCCGACTGGCCGGTGACCGGCGAGGACGGTATTAGGATGAGAACGAACGCCGTGGAGCTGTTCACGCGAGCGGCGAAGTACGATCTGAAAACTCGGATCGGCGTTGGGCTGCTGATCTCCAAAGATGGCGCCCACTCCCTGCTTGACTGGTGCCTCATAGACGAGCCCTGGTCGGCCAATGCCAAGCTGGAGGATCTACTCTCGACGCCACTGTTCGGCCCTGCTCGCGAGAGGGTGGTGGACAGCTACCACTTCCGTGGCGACAACGCCGAGCCTGGTACTTAAAATCTCCCGTCGGCGTTGGATTCGTGGTCCGGAGTACCCAGCCGACTTCTGCGTCAGGCTGCTGATCTCCCTGGCGGTCATTCGTGGCAAAGCCGGCGCGGGTCTGGGTTTACTCTCCCGCGCCAAGCCTCCGGAACGCAGCCGAATGACCCCTTCTGGCGCAAAACGTCTATGTTCACGCTTCGTGCTTCAAAAGTCGCATAGATAGTGTGCTGAAGGTTCTGCAAAAAGTTTTGGAGAGAGAACGGCGCTTGCTCTGAGGGGCGAGCGGCCATGGCACGGTGGTGACGTTACGATCACCGATTCCCGTGGAAGGGGAAGTGCCATGACCAATCGAGAAGTTAGACTGAGCAGAGGCGAGTTGAAAGCATTGCTGTTGTCGGATGAGGACGGCTTTCGCCAAGCATTGCAGAGTGTCGTGCAGGAGGTTCTTGAAGCCGAGATGACGGAGGCGATCGGGGCCGAGAAAGGGGAGCGGACGGCAGAGCGGACGAGTTACCGGTCCGGCTATTACGAGCGCAAGCTGGTGACGCGGGTCGGGGTGCTGGAGCTTCGCGTTCCGCAGGATCGGGCTGGCCGGTTCTCGACGGAGTTGTTTGAGCGCTACCAGCGCTCGGAGAAGGCATTGGTGTCGGCGCTGGTCGAGATGTACGTGCAGGGCGTCTCGACCCGCAAGGTGAAGGCGGTGACGGAGGAATTGTGCGGCCACTCTTTCTCGGCCTCGACGGTGAGCGAGGCGACGATGCGGCTGGATGAGGCGCTCAAGGCGTTCTTCACGCAGCGGCTCGAGGAAAGCTATCCGTATCTCATTTTGGACGCGCGCTACGAGCGGGCCCGCGAGGCGGGCGTGATCGCCAGCCAGGCGGTGCTGGTGGCGATCGGCGTGGATTGGGAGGGCCGGCGCCAGGTTCTGGGCGTGGAGCTGGCCAACCGGGAGAGCCATTCGAGCTGGCGCGAGTTCCTGACGGGGCTCAAGAATCGCGGGCTCGCCGGCGTCGAGTTCGTCGTCTCCGACGACCATCCGGGGCTCAGGGCGGCAATCCGCGAAGTGCTGCCCGAAGCGGTCTGGCAGCGCTGCTACGTGCACTTCCTCAGAAACGCGCTCGACTACGTGCCGCGCAAGGTCGATGACGATTGCCTGATGGAACTCAGATGGTTCTACGACCGGCGCGACCTTGCCGAGGTCAAACGCGACCTGGCGCAGTGGATCGCCAAATGGCAGGCCAAATACCCGAAGCTGGTCAACTGGGTGGAAGACAATATCGAGGAGACGCTGAGCTTCTATCGGCTGCCGCTAGCTCACCACAAGCACATGAAGTCGACGAACATGCTGGAGCGGCTGAACCAGGAGATCAAGCGCGCACCCTGGTCGTTCGCATCTTCCCCAACCCACGGAGCTGCCTGCGGCTGGTTCGGGCGTTGGCGGTGGAGATCCACGAGAACTGGCTCGAGGCGACCCGCTATCTCAACATGGATCATCTGCGCGAGCACAAGAAGGAGAGCCTGAGGGCCTTGGCCGCCTGAGCACCGTCATGTGTGCGCCGCTCAGCTAAACACGGGGGCTGCGCGGCGGACACGCCGACGTCACCGCGATGCCATGCCATTTTGCAGAACTTGACGCACACAACTGTCGCATAAATGGCATTGTGGAGTGCGGGACCTCAAGAGACCAGAGCGGATAGCCTTGTTTCCTGAGACTATGCCAGAATTGTCTACTTCCCGTTGCCGCCGTGGCAAGGTGTCGTTGGAGCGATCAAGCCAGGCGACGGCCGCTGCCTAACGTTCGCCTACCGTGCACCAGAACCTCGAATGGAGCGCCGACAATTTTGAGGGGCTGTACTGGATCGATGTGCAGGAAAGCTGCATTGCGGTCGGTTCGGCCCTGGTCCAGGAGGTCTCCGACGACGACACCTGAAACTACTTTAAGATTGGTCGAAACACCTTGGCCAAGTTGACGAGCTACCTACATCGAGATCGGCTTGATGCACCCCGAGGGCCATGACCGCCCATTCCCGGAACTGGCGAACAAGATCGCCCGGAGGCATCAGTTCGCCAATATGACGGGGCCTCAATTCATCTTACGGCGTGGAACGACCGAGGTCCACGAAATCGATTCCGATCAGCCTTCGGATCACATTCCGTTCTAGAATCAGGCCGGTGGGCGGCCCATCGGCTTTCGGTTGGTAGAGGCCCAATCCCCAGACCGATCTTTCCACAGCAGCGCTCGCGCATGATTGAAGCACGGCAACGCGAAAGAACAAGGGCGCAGAGAGTCTGGCTTCGGTTGGTACTATCGACGCGGGCGTATCAGGGCGCCTACGTTTCGTCGCTACATTAACGACGATAGTTAGGTCGTCATCTGATCCATCAATGGCTGCATCGAACTGAGAACACCCTCGTATTCGTCCTCGCTGAGGACCGAGAGCTTTCTGGTAAACTCAATCACTGATCCTTCCTTGATATCGTGCCCGTGCAGAGAAACGGTACCTAGTATGGTCTGGGCATCGTCCGGTCGGGATTCGACGATCAGGTCGATCATTGCGGCGACGTTCTTCGGATCCTGATCTTGCTGGTTCGGACTGTCGATCACGATGGGCGCGAACAAGGCCGTCGAATGCTGGTGGATCGTCCTTAGTATCGCGAGGAAATAAGCGAGGATGGCGCGAGGCAGATCGCTCCCCGTCTCGGCCACCCTCGCTGGTATCTTGGTGTAGTCGTCCGCTGTGTAATTCGTGACGTCAAGGCGGTCGAGATAGGGGATTATGTGCCTTGCATAGAAGGCGACGATGTCTTCCCGCCGTTTCTTGTCCTTCAACTCCTTTAGGCGTTCCTCGATCTTGCCGATTTCGCCGAAAAGGGTCGCGATCTTAACGTCCAACTCCTCCAGTTGGCTGTCGAACATGTTGGCGGCGATGCGACGACCACGACTTTCGATGACCTCAAGCAGGCTGACTTCGCCGCGCTTGGTGTCGAGCGTAGTCTGGATCTCCTGCAAAGTCTGATCAGCATCACGTACATCAGCTTCTGCCTTGCCGGCCTGGGCAGCAAGTACACGGATTCTTTGCTGGGCTTCCGTGAGGAATTCGAAGCAGGACTCGCGGTCCTGAACGATGCTGAACCTGTTGGCGAAATCGTTGCGGTGGACGGTGCCGCAGGTCGGGCAGAAAACTTCGACCTCGTCCAGCTCGCCGGCAAACTTGGCGTCTTTCTCGAGTTCGCCGATGGCGGAACGTACGACTGCGGTCTGTTGGTCCAGGATCATGCGTTGGTCGAGAATGTCGGCCAGTTTACCGGCGCGTTCCTGCCGGACCTGCTTGACCTGTTGGAGGCGTTGTAGCAATTGCTCGATGGCCTGCTCATGGCCCTCGGTCGAAAGCTCTAATCCATCGAACGACGCCTGCAGGTCGAAACGGGCGATCGCCTTGCGGACGACACCGCGATCTGCCTCGAACGTCTTCTGCTCGAACTCGAGGCCGCGTCGCTCCGCACTGAGTTCATAATACTCATTAGGCAGGATGCCTGTGTGGTATTCTAAAAGATCCTTTCGGAAATCGACGTACTGAGTGAGATAGGCGAATGAGTCCAGCGGCTTTCGCCACCCGGCATCCTGATCAATGTAGAAGGGCAGGAAGGCGTAGGCTGGAGGCGGGGATTCCGAAGTCTGTTCGCGGTTGGTAAAAACCAGTTTGAAGTCGATTAGCTTGGCGATGAAGGGGGCCAGTTCCTTGGTGACTTGGCTGGTCGACAGAAGCATTTTGCCGCTCGAGTCGAAGACCCCGAAATTTTCCTGATTGCGGAGGATACGATAGCGGATGCCATCGACCGTGAAGATGACGAGCGCCTTTACGTTGGCCCTGGCCCATTGAGGATGGATTTTCGGCGGGGTCGCGCCGAAAGCCCAATACAGGCTCTTGATGACCGACGACTTTCCAACGTCATTCTCCCCCTGAATCACCGTCAGAAGCGGGTGAAACTGTACCGTCAGAGCTTTCCGTTCCTTCAGGGACAGCAACTCCAGACTTTCGAAGCGCAGTTTTTTCATCGTTCTTTTTTCGCAGGTTTCTTATCAGAAGTCGGTAGCGTCGGTCGTCGTTGGAGGTCATGGGCTGAACTCGTAAAGTATGGCCGCCTTGACGAAGTGATCGCTGGCGTCCGCCTTCCATGCGCGGACGACGGGTTTGGCGAGAGCGAACACCGCGTCGACGAAAGCAACCAAGTCTTCCATCCCTGCGTCGGCGCCGTCGATCGTGTCGTCGATCAGCTTTCGCAGTCGCTCGTTCATGGCAACCGTCGCCGCGTTTGGCCTGGCGCGCATGGCTACCTCGTAAGCGCTCCACTCCCGCTGAATCTTTGTCTTTTCGATGAAGGGAAGGTTGAGCTGGTTGGATACGGATCCCCAATCCGGGCGGCGCTCGTGTTGGCCGCAGATATGAGTGAGCCACTGCGTCACCTCCGCACGCGTCACGAACTTTGAGGCCTTTAGCTCGTCAAAACTTGAGAAGTCGGCGAGTTTCTTCGAACGCCGCCTGCAATAGTCGTTCAACATCAGGGCGAACGGCTTAGGCGGGATGTGCGATCCAACCCCATTCGCGAGGAACGATGCGATCCGACCGAGTATGGCATTTTCGTAGCCGGCCAGATTGAGCTCCGAGAATGCGAAGAAAAACAAGCTCGTATGCTCGGGATCCTTGAAGCCCCCCGCCTCCTCGGAAAGCTTTGCGATAAATTTCTTGAGTTTTTCCTTTTCGGCCAACGAGAAGCCGTTCTCCCCGTGCACCAGGATGACTTCCGGGAGCGGTTGGTTGCTGACGAAAACGAGGCGTTCGACAACGGCGCCGAAGCGGAGGAAATTGTCGTACATCTTGCCGGCAAACGACGCCTGCTTGACCCCCTTGACCGTAGTCCTGTTCGCGATGCGTGCGAATGACCAGTTGCCTGTCTGCTTGGTTTTGACCTGATAAAAGATCACCTTCGTCGGGTCGTCGGCGTCGTCAAGCGAGACGACATCGTCGTGGAATTCGAAGCCAACGGCATAGTTCAGCCCAGCATCATGTAGATCGAGAAGCTTCGAGATGCCCCAAGCCGTCTGGTAGTCGAAACGTTCGTAAGCCGTTCGCCCGCCGTCCTCGCGTTCGTCCACGGTCAATAGTTTCTCTTTGACGCCCATGCTGCCTCCCGCGGCCCGCCGTATTCTCCCGGGCCGGCATGTCTAAAAGAGAACCGCGCCCCCTCGTAGGCATAAATCTAACCCAAATCAATGAGCCAAATGAATAGACGACGTCCAGGTTGACAGAAGACTTTCATGACTTTCCATCAGCCTGCGGTTCCAAAATGATCGATTGTGGGTTGCGGTATAGCTCAAGCAACGAATGCACCGAGCATCCGGAGGCGCCAAAGCGCTTGCTCACGGGAGGAGGACGGCAAGAGCCTTTGGCCAATCGTCGCCAAGAAAAGCCCGCCGGAACGAACCCGGCGGGCAAGACAGGAGGAATTCGTTGTCCGCGTCAGGCGGCGAGCACGGCCTTCGGCTCGACCAGTTCATAGCCGAGCGCCTCGGCGACCGCCCGGTTGGTGATCTTGCCCTTGTGGACATTGAGGCCGTTGCGCAAATGGTGGTCGTCGACCAGCGCCTTCAGGCCCTTATCTGCAAGCTGCAGGCCATAGTGTAGCGTCGCGTTGTTGAGCGCATGAGCCGAGGTGACCGGCACGGCGCCCGGCATGTTGGCGACGCAATAGTGGATGACGCCGTCGACCTCGTAGGTCGGCTCGGCATGGGTGGTGGCGTGCGAGGTCTCGAAGCAGCCGCCCTGGTCGATGGCGACGTCGACCAGCCCCGAGCCCTTCTTCATGCCCGACAGCATTTCGCGCGAAACCAGCTTTGGCGCCGCGGCACCCGGGATGAGCACGGCGCCGACGACGATGTCGGCCGAGAAGCATTCTTCCTCAAGCGCCTCGACTGTGGAGTAGCGGGTGT
>NZ_JAMYRV010000051.1:0-49797 GCF_040321555.1 Mesorhizobium sp. M0317
CTCCCCCGCAAGGGGGGAGATTGGATGTCGCCGGGGCTTTCGCCAACTTTCAAGGGTGAAGAAAGAGGCGCGGTACTCGACGCTGCCAATCTCCCCCCTTGCGGGGGAGATGTCCGGCAGGACAGAGGGGGGTGGGCGGGAACTCACGCTATCGCGATTTCCATTTCGTCCAGCAAGGCACCCGCCGACCCTCAAACCTTGACCAGCTGCTCCACGCGGTCCTTCGCCCCAAAAATCCGGAGATAGCGCTCGATCTCCTTCTTGTCGCCCGTCGCTTTCGCCGGATTGTCCGACAGCTTCACCGCCGGCCGGCCATTGGCCTCCGTTACCTTGCAGACCAGCGATATCGCATCCAGGCTGTTGGTTTCGGTCGGCGCGCAGCCTTCGAAATCGTTGGTGAGGTTGGTGCCCCAGCCGAAGGACATGCGCACCTTGCCCTTGAAGTGCCTGTAGGTCTCCTCGATGGTTTCGACCTCGAGACCGTCGGAGAAGATCAGCAGCTTCTGCCTGGGGTCCTTGCCCTTCTCGCGCCACCAGTCGATGATTTTTTCGCCGCCTTCGATCGGCGGCGCGCTGTCGGGGCGGAAGCCGGTCCAGTCGGCGACCCAGTCCGGGGCGTCGCGCAGGAAGGATGCGGTGCCGAAAGCGTCGGGCAGCACGATCAGCAGGTTGCCGCCGTAATAGCGCTGCCAGTCCTGCAGCACCTTGTAGGGCGATTCCTTCAATTCCTTTTCCGACTTGGCAAGGGCGGCAAAAACCATCGGCAATTCATGCGCGTTGGTGCCGAGCGCTTCGAGGTCGTTGTCCATCGCCAGCAGCACGTTCGAGGTGCCGGTGAAGGCTTCGCCAATGCCTTCCTTGAGCGCCTCGACGCACCAGCGCTGCCACAGGAAGGAATGGCGGCGGCGGGTGCCGAAATCGGAGATGCGGATGCCGGGCAGCGCCTTCAAGCGTTCGGTCTTGGCCCACATCTTCCCCTTGGCGCGTGCATAGAGCACGTCAAGCGCGAAGGGACCGAAGGCGCGCATGGCGGCGCGGGAACGAAGCTCATTGATGATCGCCAGCGCCGGGATTTCCCACAGCGTAGTGTACATCCAGGGGCCACTGAAGGAGAGCTCGTACTGTCCGTCGCGCTTGGAGAGCTCGTAGTCGGGCAGCCGAAAACCTTCCAGCCAGGCGAGGAATTCCGGCTCGAAGATCTGCTTGCGGCCATAGAAATTGTTACCGCCAAGCCAGATCATCTCCTTCTTGGAGAAGCGCAGCGTGCGGGCATGGTCGAGCTGGTCGCGCAATTCGCCTTCGTCGATGTCGTCGGCAAGCCGCACCGAGGTAGTGCGGTTGATCAGCGAAAAGGTGGCGTCGACCTTGGGGTACATGCCCCAGATCATCTGCAGCATCAGAAGCTTGTAGAAATCGGTGTCGAGCAGGCTGCGGACGATCGGGTCCAGCTTCCAGGTGTGGTTATAGACGCGCCGCGCTATATCGGTTCTTGCCATGTCCTGCCGTCGCCTTCGCTGCTCACGTCTTTCTTACGCAATTCCGGACGGGAAACCGCCGCACAGTTTTCCTGGAATTGCCCGGCAAGAGCTTATTAGCATTGAATTTTTGAAAGCGCCTCCCGCTTTCCGGGCTGGCCCGACAAAAAGCAGTCGCTCCGGTCCAGCCTCAACTCTTGGCGCCCACCACCCTCAGCGCCGGACGCTTCCGGCGGCTGCCGATGCGGCCGGCCACCGGCGCGTCGGCGCGGCTGTCGGCTTGTTCCTTTTCGGCGAACAGCCAGTCGACGAACAATTGCACGATCGGCGCCGAACGCATCTCGTTGCGGCAGACCACATAGAAATCGTCGACCGCCGGCACCGACAGGCTGAACGGCGCCACCAGCAGGCCCCTGGCGAGCAGCATGCTGGCGGTGACGGAATCGCCGAGCGCCACGCCATGTCCGTGCACCGCGGCTTCGATCGCCGTACGGGCGTCGCCGAGATGGTGGCGGCGGCCACGTTCGAGGTCGAGCCCATCGGCGGCGGCCAGCCAGGTGTGCCATTCGCGGCCATCATCGCCATGCAGGATGACATGGCCAGCAAGATCCCGGCAGATGCGGAGCGGCCGGTTGTTGATCAGCGTCGGGCTGACCACCGGGAACAGTTCGAGGCCCGACCATTTGCGCATCCAGCAATCGGTCCAGCTGCCGTCGCCATAGAGCACGCAGACATCGACCTGTGGGGCGCGGATGTCCTTGGGGTCGTTGGACGGGATCAGCGTCAACCTGATATCAGGATATTGCGCCATGAAGCTGCCGAGCCGCGGCGTCATCCACAGAAGCAGCAGCGCCGGCACGCAGGAGACCGACAGCGTACCGGCGCTGGCTGGCCTGGTCATGCGCTGGGTGGCGGCGGCGATGCCGTCGAAGGCGGTCGAGACCGCCGGCAGCAATTCGGCGCCGTGCGGGGTGAGCTTTACCCGCTGTCCGGTGCGTTCGAACAGTTTTACGCCGAGTGATTGCTCGAGCGCCTTGATCTGGTGGCTGATTGCGCCGTGGGTGACGTTGAGCTCACTCGCCGCCTTGGTCAGCGAGGCATGCCGCGCCGTCGCCTCGAAGGCGCGCAAGGGATTCAAGGGGGGCAGACGCTTGGCCATGAGCAACCGGATACTTTGTGAGATTTTCTCACAATCAGCACCGTAACAATATCAATTGATTTTTCAATGCGGCTGCCGGACACTTTGGCAGGTCAACAGCATCAATGATGTGAAATCTGCAGGCAGCCAGCGGGACAGCGACCCGGCCGGGTGACGGTCAGTTCGCAGATGTCGCCACGGCCGCATGCATCAGCCCGGCAGGAGGAGACCGACATGGGTTATGACAGAGGCAAGCTGGAAGCCTTGCGCCGCAAGTATGGCGAGAGCCATGGCGGCGAGATGTTCGACCCGAAGTTCCGCAAGGTCGCCGACAAGATCTTCTCCAAGAGCGGCACCCGACTCGCGCCCTATGCCGGCATCCCGACCTTCCTCGCCGCGCCCTATCGCGAAATCGCAGCCGACAATCCCGATTTCGGCGATTTGCAGGTGGCGATCATCGGCGTGCCGATGGATCTCGGCGTCACCAACCGGCCCGGCTCGCGCTTTGGACCCAGGGCGCTGCGCGCCATCGAGCGCATCGGACCCTACAACCACGTGCTGGAATGCGCCCCGACGCATGAGCTTCGCGTCGCCGACATCGGCGATACGCCGTTCCGCAGCCGCTACCGGCTGGAGATCAGCCACGAGGATATCGAGCGCCGCACCAACCAGATCGTCGATGCCGGCGTGCTGCCGCTCTCGGTCGGCGGCGACCACTCGATCAGCCATCCGATCCTGAAGGCGGTCGGCAAGAAGGCGCCGGTCGGCATGATCCATATCGATGCCCATTGCGACACAAGCGGGCTGTTCGACATGACCAAGTTCCACCATGGCGGCCCGTTCCGCAACGCGGTGCTGGACGGCGTCCTCGACCCCACCCGCACCATCCAGATCGGCATCCGCGGCTCGGCCGAATATCTGTGGGAGTTCACCTACGAATCCGGCATGACGGTCGTGCATGCCGAAGAGGTGACGGGTCTCGGCATTCCGGCCATCATCGAGAAGGCGCGCAGAATCGTCGGCGACGGCCCGACCTACATTTCCTTCGACGTCGACAGTGTCGATCCGGCCTTCGCGCCGGGTACCGGCACGCCGGAAATCGGCGGCCTGACGACGCGCGAGGTGCTCGAACTGCTGCGCGGCTTGAAAGGCCTCAACATTGTCGGCGGCGATGTCGTCGAGGTGGCGCCGCAATATGACGCGACTACCAACACCGCCCATGTCGGCGCCCAGGTCCTGTTCGAGATCCTGAGCCTGATGGTGTTCAGCCCGGCGATCACCGGCAAGGGGGCCTGACGGATTTCACATGCAAAGGCGGCCGCCGCGCTGGAGCCGGCGGCCGTTTCCAAAACAAACAAGCTTCCAGAAGGGGAATACCAATGACAATCCATATGAAATCAACCATCGCCGCTGCGCTGATGCTCGCCGGCCTCGGCTTCGCCTCCCAGGCCAATGCCGACGCCGTCGACGACATCACCAAGGCCGGCGCCATCAATGTCGGCATCTTCTCCGACTTTCCGCCCTTCTCCTCGGCCAGCGCCGATATGAGCATCAAGGGTTACGACGTCGACGTCGCGCAGGCGATCGCCGATTCACTTAAGGTGAAGCTCAATCTGGTCAGCGTCACCGGCCAGAACCGCATCCCGTATCTCACCGACAAGCGCGTCGATATCCTGATGAGCGTCGGCTATTCCAAGGAGCGCGAGGAGGTGATCGATTTCGCCGCCGCCTATGCGCCCTACTACATCGCCGTCATCGGTCCGGCGGCGCTTTCGGTCAAAGGCAAGGAAGATCTCGCCGACAAGTCGATCGCCGTCAATCGCGGCACGCTGGAGGATACGTCGCTGACCGAAGCGGCGCCGGCATCGGCCGACATCAAGCGCTTCGACAACTACAACTCCGTCATCCAGGCCTTCATCTCCGGCCAGACCCAGCTGATGGTGGTCGGCAATGATGTCGGCGCCCAGGTGCTGGCCAAGCAGGACGCGCTGAAGCCGGAGCAGAAGTTCCAGCTTTTGACCTCGCCTTCGCATATCGGCCTTAACAAGAAAGAGGACCGGCTGAAGACGGCGGTCAATGATGCGGTTGCCAAGATGCTGGCCGACGGCAAGCTCGATGAGAGCTCGAAGGCCTGGCTGAAGACGCCGCTCAATCCCGACAACCTCAAGGATTGAGTTCTCGTGGCCTTTGCCTGGCTCCCAGGTGCTGTGGGCGACATCGCGCGCGGCGCGGCCACGACGATCCTGTTGATCGTCGTGACCACGCTCGTGGGCACGCTGCTCAGCATCCTGGGCGCTGCCGGCCGGCGCAACGGCCCGGTATTCGTGAAGCGCGCCATCGCGGTCTATGTCGAGGTGATGCGCAACACGCCGTTCCTGGTGCAGCTGTTCTTCATCTTCTTCGGCCTGCCCAGCCTCGGCATAAGGCTCGATCCGATCCTGGCCGCCATGCTGGCAATGACGCTCAACATGGCGGCCTACACGATTGAAATCGTCGGCGCCGGTCTCGATGCCGTGCCCGGCGGACAGACGGAAGCCGCCTTGGCACTCGGGCTTCGGCCACGCCAGGTGTTTGTCAAGATCGTGCTGCCGCAGGCGCTCAAGGTGATCTATCCGGCGCTGACCAGCCAGATCGTCATCATGATGCTGGAATCGGCCGTGGTGTCGCAGATCGCCGTGCGTGAGCTGACCTATGAGGCCGACATGCTGCAAGCCCGCACCTTCCGGTCCTTCGAAACCTATTTCGTCGTGACCCTGGTCTACCTCGTCCTGTCCATGGCCTTGCGCCGGCTGCTGGTCACAGGCGGGCGCCGCGTGTTGGGGGCAGGTGTCACATGATCGAATTCACCTTCTGGGACATCGTTCGCAATCTGCTGCTCGCCGCCCGCTGGACGGTGCTGTTGTCGCTGGCGGCCTTTGTCGGCGGCGCGCTGGTCGGGCTGATCGTGCTGTTCTTCAGGATCGCAGAGAATAAATGGAGCCGGCGCATCGCTTCCGGCTACATCGCCCTGTTCCAGGGAACGCCGCTGTTGATGCAGCTGTTCCTGATGTTCTTCGGCCTGCCGATGCTCGGCCTGCGCATCGAGCCATGGACGGCAGCGGTGCTCGGCCTGACCTTCTTCGCCAGCGCCTATCTGGCCGAGATCTGGCGCAGCGGCGTCGATGCGCTGCCGCGCGGGCAGTGGGACGCCGGCGCCAGCCTTGGCCTGCACCGTCTGCAGGAGCTCAGGCTGATCATCCTGCCGCAGGCGTTCTCGATCACAAGGGCGCCGATCGTCGGCTTCCTGGTGCAGTTGATCAAATCGACGGCGCTGACCTCGATCATTGGCTTCGAGGAGCTGGTCAGAACCTCCAACGCCATCAACAACGCCACCTTCGAACCGTTCAAGGTCTACGGGCTGGTGGCGCTGATCTTCTTCGTCATGTGCTTTCCACTGACGCAATACGCCCGTACGCTCGAACAACGAGCGGCGGCCCACTGACGCCAGGCGGCGACAGTGCGGCAAGGGAACCTGCCGGAATAGAACGGCATCAACTGAGGAGAAACCAGATGAACAGACTGATTGGAAAATCCCTGACACGGCGCGGCGTGCTTGGTGCGGGCCTCGCTACAGCCGGCGTGCTCGCCATGCCGTCGATCCTGCGCGCGCAGGACAAGTCGCTGAAGGTCGGCGTCTATGGCGGCTATTTCAAGAAATCCTTTGACGAGCACGTCTTCCCAGATTTCACCAAGGCCACCGGCATTGCAGTGGAATCGGTCGCCGAGCCGACCGGCGAAGCCTGGCTGGTGCAGCTCGAACAGGCGTCCAAGGCAGGCCAGGCGCCGGCCGACCTTTCGATGATGTCGCAGACCTCGACGCTGAAGGGCCAGTCGACCGAATTGTGGACGCCGCTCGATACGTCGAAGTTCAAGCACTACAACGACCTCTTGCCGCGCTTCGTCAACAAATATCCGGATGGCCGTGTTGCTGGCATCGGCGCCGTCGCCTGGTGGATCACGCTGGTCTCCAACACCGACGTCTACAAGGATGCGCCGACCTCATGGGAGACGCTGTGGGACAAGGCCAATGAGGACAAGCTCGGCCTGCTGGCGCTTGCCTCGAACTCGTTCCTGCTCGAAGTGACGGCCAAGACCTTCATGGGCGGCACCAATGCGCTCGACACCGAGGACGGACTGAACAAGGCGTTCGAAAAGCTCGCCGAGCTCAAGCCGAATGTCCGGCTGTGGTATCGCGACGAGGCGCAGTTCGAGCAGGCGCTGAAGTCGGGCGAGATCCCGATGGGCCAGTATTATCACGACGTCACCGGCCTCGCGGTCGCCGACGGCTTCCATGTCCGCTCGACCTTCCCGAAGGAAGGCGGCATCCAGGACTCCGGCAATTGGGTGCTGTCGCGCGCCTCGACCAAGGTCGACGAGGCGCATGCCTTCATCGACTATATGAGCCAGCCGTCGATGCAGGGCCTGATGTCGCGCAAGGTCGGAACCACGCCGACGCTGAAGAAAGAGGTGCTCGACCTCAAGCCGGAAGAGTTCGCAGCCGTGTCGTCGGATATCGATCCGATCATCCCGCGCTACGACCTCTATACGTCGAAGGCCGACTGGATCAACCAGAAGTGGACCGAGCTGATCGTCGGCTGAGCCGCCCGTTCCGCTTGAAAACTGATCGGCCGCCGGATTTCCTCCGGCGGCCATTTCCTGGAATTGCTCCAGCGCACAGCCTGAGAGGGATGAGCATGTCCGGACTAGATATCAACGCCGTAACAAAAAAATTCGGCAACTTCGCCGCCGTCGACAATGTCCAGCTCAACGTGCCGCATGGCATGTTCGTGTGTCTGCTCGGCCCATCGGGCTGCGGCAAGACCACGCTGCTGCGCATGATTGCCGGACTGGAGGAGCCGACCAGCGGCGCCATCGTCCTCGACGGCGAGGACATCACGCCTTTGCCGACGCACAAGCGCAATCTCGGCATGGTGTTCCAGTCGCTGGCCCTGTTTCCGCATCTCTCTGTTGGCGACAACATTGCCTATGCGCTGCGCATTCGCGGCGCCTCGAAGGAGGAGCAGAAGAAGCGCGTCGACGAGTTGCTGGGCCTCACCCATCTGACCGGCTTTGCCGACCGCCCGGTGGCCAAACTGTCGGGCGGTCAGCGCCAGCGCGTGGCAATTGCACGGGCCTTGGCGCTGTCGCCGAAACTGTTCCTGCTCGACGAGCCGCTGTCGGCGCTCGACGCCAAACTGCGCGAGGCCATGCAGGTGGAACTGCGCCAGTTGCAGCAGCGGTTGGGCATCACCACCATCGTCGTCACCCACGACCAGCGCGAAGCCATGACCATGGCCGACCTCGTCGTCGTCATGGGCCACGGCAGGATCCTGCAGGCGGCGCCGCCGATCGAGATCTACCGCAAGCCGGCCGACGCCTTCGTCGCCGACTTCATCGGCATCACCAATCTGCTGCCGGCCGAGATCGACAGCACCGGGCGCACCACCATTCTGGGCACAGCCATTCCAGGTCTTGCCATGCCGGCGGGTCAGACTAAAGCGTCTGTATCAGTCCGCCCCGAGGATGTGCATCTCGGCAGCCCCGGCGGCTCGGCCATCACCGGCGAGGTGAGTTTCGTGCGCGATCTCGGCGGCACCATCGAGACCTTCGTCGACGTCGGCGGCACCAGCATCATTGCGGTGACGACGCCGCGCGAGCGGCATGATGTGCCGGTCGGCGCCAAGGTCGGCGTCACACTGCCGCCGGCAAGCTGCGTGGTGCTCGGCGCATGAGACGCGAAGCGCCGAAGTCGATAGCCGACTACACGCCGCTGTTCTTTCCGGCGCTGATGCTGATCGTCTTCTTCGTCGTGCCGTTCTCGACGATGATCGCGGTGAGCTTCTTCAAGCGCAACCCGTCCGGTTTCTACACGCCGGATTTCGTGTTCGACAATTACGCCCGCTTCCTGTCGGTGTTCTTCGGCGGCGTGCTCGGCTTTTCGCTGCTGCTGGCGGTGCTGGTCGCCGTCTGCTGCGTGGCCATCGCCTTTCCCTTCACCTACCTTTTGACCCGTCGGCCGCGCCGTGTGCAGACGCTGTGGCTGGTCGGCCTGCTGTCGGTGCTGTCGCTGTCGGAAGTCATCATCGGCTTTGCCTGGTCGACGCTGTTTTCGCGCACCGCCGGCATCACCAATCTGTTCGTGGCGATCGGGCTGATGGACAAGCCGGTGGCGCTGCTGCCGACCTTTGGCGCGGTGCTGACCGGCATGGTCTACCAGGCGCTGCCCTATACGATCCTGGTGCTGTACCCCGCCCTCGTGCGCCTCGACCCGACATTGCTCGAGGCAGCGCGCACGCTCGGCGCCTCGCCGATCCGCGCCTTCTTCAACGTCGTCGCGCCGGCATTGCGCAACACCATTGTGGCGACGCTGATCATGGTCTTCGTGTTCGCCCTCGGCTCCTACCTGCTGCCGCAGATTCTGGGACGGCCGCAGCACTGGACGCTGTCGGTGCTGATCACCGACCAGGCGATCTACCAGTCCAACATGCCGTTCGCAGCCGCAATGGCGGTGTTCCTGGTGCTGATCTCGCTGGCGCTGGTCGGATTGACACTGCTCGTCGGACGAAGGGAGAACGCCCTATGACCGCGACCTTGCTGCGCCGTGTCTATTTTACCATCGTCGCGCTGTTCCTGGCGGCGCCGCTGATCGTCGTCGCCGGCGTGTCGGTCAATTCGCGCCAGGAGCTCTCCTTCCCGCCGGTCGGTTTCTCGCTCGCCTGGTACGCCCAGATCTTCACCGATCCGGAATGGCGGCTGGCGCTGATCCATTCGGTGACGCTGGCCGTCTGCTCGGCGGCCATTGCCGTGGCGGTCGCGCTGCCGCTGGCTTGGTTCCTGTGGCGGCGCATCGCGCCATGGGCAAACATTTTTCAGGTGCTGGGCCTCGCGCCCTTCATCCTGCCGCCGGTCATCACCGCGCTCGGCTTCCTCTCCTTCTGGGCGACGGTCGGGCTGTTCGGCCAGTTCTTCACCGCCATCATCAGCCACGCTATCTTCTTCGTGACGCTGCCGCTGGTGACGCTGTCGCTGGGCTTTGCCTCGATCGACCGCTCGCTGGTAGAGGCCGCCGCCACCATGGGCGCCGACGACCGCACGGTGCTGAAGACCGTGGTGCTGCCGCTGATCCTGCCCTACCTCGTCTCGGGCTACGCCTTCGCCTTCGTCTTGTCGCTCAACGAATACATCGTCGCCTACATGACGATCGGCTTCACCACCGAGACGCTGCCGATCAAGATCTTCAACGCGCTGCGCTACGGCTACACACCGACCATGGCTTCGGTGTCGGTGTTCTTCGTCGCGGTGGCGGCACTGGTGTTCGGCTCGATCGCCAGGTTCGGCGATATACGCAGGCTGCTCGGCGCGATGTCGTCGGACGGGAGCTGAGCGCAATCATTCTAAGTAACAGCACCAGTACAGCACCCCTCGATCGCTGCTCAGACCACCAATGCCATGAAGGTGCTGAGTGCACCCTAGCACTCGCGCAGGCGGCAGCTTCGCGCCTCATCTCGGACTCAGGGGTGAACCTAAGTGCTCCTCGAAAGCGGACAACTGACTTCTTCGCCCGACTATTCGCCAGGGTCGAACTCACCTTTGAACAAGACTGTCTTCACCGGCCCGAGGGGATTGACGATCCGGCTCTCCAGGACTTCGACAAGTTTGCGTCCGACACCCGATATGTCCACGAAATGAACGCCGATCTTCGCAGGCAAGAAACGTGACAGCCGCGTGCTGTCCCGAGTGACAATGTGGATGTCACTCCCGGGCGCGAGACCTCTTCTGCCAAGAGCGTGTAGTGCCCCCAGAAGGCCCAGTTCGTTGGCGCAAGCCAAGCCCGTCGGCGGATCTGACCAGGCCAGCATGCGATCGAACCAGGCTGCGCTCGATTCCATGGTGAACATTCCATGACCGATCAGCGACTGGTCGATCGGAATACCAGCCTCGGCCATTGCCCTTCCATACCCGGAAAGACGCATGGCACTCGCCTGGTCGCCCGGAACGAGAAGTTGCAGCGCAATGCGTCGGCAGCCCTTGTCCATGAGCCGCCGGGTCGCCTCGTAGGCAATCTGTTCATTGTCGATGTCGACATAAGGATATGCTGTATCCAGGTCAGTTCTTCCAAACGCGACGAATGGCATGCCTCTATCCAGCAATAGCTTAACGCGTGGATCACCCGAGACCATGCGCGTGATAATCAGTCCGTCTGTGCTGCCCGCCTGAAGCTGTCGCTGCACACTCTCGATGGGGTCATCATCGGGCGTGGTGGAGTAGATGGATAGACTATAACCCGCTTGCCGCGCCGCCAGCGTCATGCCTTCGATTAACGGAAGCTTCAACAGATCGGACAGATGATCTTGTGTTTCCATCGGGTAGATTGCTGTCATCGTCAGCGTGCGGCCAGTTTTGAGCGCGAAGCCATGATGATTTGGCACATAGCCGACCCGCTGCGCCACTTCCTTGACGCGAGCGATGGTGGCGGGATGAACCTCCGGCCCATCCTTCAGCGCGCGGGATACGGTGGTCACCGAAAGGGAAAGTTCCGCCGCGATCTGTTTCAGGTTGGTCATGTCGCCCGACCTCATTTGCGAAAGCGCCGGCTGATTTGCTGACTTCCACTACGTGACCGAATTCCACCTCACGGTCAATCCAAGCTCTCGCTAAAGCAGCTTGACTCTCCTGCAATTGGATGCAATCGTAACGTTACGATTGGCGAGAATTGGCCATTTTTAGCGCGTCTCAACAAATTCTAGGGAGGAGAACCTATGTCTTGGTTACGCATTTCCTTGACGGCATTCGCATTCTCGGCCGCCGTGCCGGTCTATGCCCAATCAGTCACCATCACGACCGCGGGCGGCGATTATGGCAACGCCATGAAGGAAGCCATGTGGGCCCCCGCTGCAAAAGAGCTTGGCTATGCTGTCCGCGAGGAGACCCTCAGCGACGGCTTGGCCGCCCTGAAGATGCAGGTTACCTCGGGCGCGGTCACAACCGACGTCATTCACCTGGGCTCACCGGAGGGCGCGCAGGCCGCCGCACAGTCGCTGCTGGAGCCGCTCGACTACACGATCATCGACCCAAAGGCCGTGCCGGACGGCGCAAAGTCCGACTACTGCTATCCATTCGACTCCTATGGCACCGTCTTGTCGTGGAACACCAAGACCTATGGCGAAAACCCGCCGAAGACATGGGCGGAGTTCTGGGACGTTGCCAAATTCCCCGGCCGTCGTGCGCTGCGTGCCAATGCCCAGGACTCGATCGAGATCGCGCTGCTCTCCGATGGCGTAGCACCGGCGGACGTCTATCCCGTTCTCAGCACGCCAGAGGGTCTGGATCGCGCTATCAAGCGGCTCGAAGCACTCAAGCCAAATGTCGCCGTTTGGTGGACCTCGGGAGCGCAGTCGGCGCAGTTGCTGAAAGATGGTGAGGCGGATTTGGTCGTTACCTGGAACGGGCGGGCCCAAACCGTAAAAGCAGATGGCGGCGCGGCCGACTACACGTTCAAGGGTTCCGTCATTGGCACCGACTGTCTTGCGGTGCCGAAAGGGGCGCCGAACAAGGAAGCAGCTATGAAGCTCATCGCAGCGATGACACAGCCCGCGCGCGTGGCGAAGCTGACCGACTTCATAGCCTATGGCCCGGTCAATCCTGCTGGCTATGAGGGTGGCCTTATCCCCGAGGACCGTCTCAAGACGCTGGCGACCGCGCCTGAAAATGCCGGCACTTCGGTGTTTTCGAATTCAGAATGGTGGGTCAGGAATGGCGAGGCTGCCCAAAAAGCCTTCGATGAGATGATGGCCCGCTGAGTCTCAGCTCTAAGGCTTGAGCACATGATGAAGTCGCTCCCGATCACCATCGACAGCGTGCGCAAGACCTATGGATCTTACGTCGCGCTGGACGATGTCTCGCTCGACATTCGGGCTGGCGAATTCCTCACGCTGCTGGGGCCATCGGGATCGGGCAAGACCACGCTGCTCATGGCTCTGGCCGGCTTTGTCCGGCCGGATTCCGGTAGACTTCTGTTGGGCGATCGCGACATTACCCGCCTGGCCCCGAACAGGCGCAACATCGGCATAGTCTTCCAGAACTACGCCCTGTTTCCCCACATGAACGTTCTGGCAAATGTTGAGTATCCGCTGGTGCTGCGCAAGGTACCGAAAGCCGACGCCCGCCAGCGGGCGCTCGACACTTTGGACCGCGTGAAGCTCGAAGGTTTGGCGGAGCGCAACATTGCCGCATTGTCCGGCGGCCAGCGCCAGCGGGTTGCGTTAGCGCGGGCGATCGTCTTCGAGCCGCGCGTGATGCTGATGGACGAGCCGTTGTCGGCGCTCGACAAGAATTTGCGCGAAACCATGCAGTACGAGATCCGGCGTCTGCACGATGATCTGGGGATCACCACGATTTATGTGACGCATGACCAGCGCGAAGCACTGATCATGTCAGACCGGGTCGCGGTGATGAATTCCGGCCGTATTCAGCAGATCGACACGCCACAGCGGATTTATGATCGTCCATCGACCCGCTTTGTCGCGGAGTTCATGGGTGAGGCCAACATTGTGGCCCCGGGCGCGGTGCGCAGAATAGACGGCGCCGATGCATCAAGCGAAGCTCTGATGATCCGCGCCGAAAGTTTCCATCTTGATGCGAAGCTCGTCGGGCGAGACGGGGTGGCGCTCGAGGGAACGCTGCGCGCCAAGGCGTTTCGCGGCGAGAACTGGCTTTTGACGCTGGCGCTTGACGGCGGGCAAGAGATTCTTGTCTGCGTTCCGGCGGCGATGGCCAGCGGCTGCGGCGAGCTTGCGACCGGTCAGCGAGTGACCGCATATGCACCGGCAGCGAAAGTTCACGCGATACCGGGAGCAGGAGCGTGACCGTCATCGCCGATCCTGCGCTCGCGGCAGACGCACGACGCGAGCGGCGGTTCTTCCTGTCGCTTTCAGTGCCCGCGCTTTTGATCGTTGGGCTGGCGGCGATCCTGCCCATCGTCTGGATTATCCGGCAATCCTTCCTCACCACAGCGGGTGAATACACCGTCGGCAACTACGAGAAAGTGCTTTCGAGCGGACTGACATGGTCGGCACTCGTCACCACCCTTGAGCTGTCCGTGGGCACGCTGGCGATCTGCATTCTACTCGGTACCCCCTTGGCGCTCGCCCTGGCCAGCACCAGACCAAGGGTGGCCAATTTGCTGATGGCCTTCGTCATGCTGCCGTTGTGGACCTCCATTCTGGTGCGCACCTATGGCTGGCTCGTTCTGTTGCGACGCGATGGCCTGATCAACGCGGCTTTGACCGGTTCAGGCCTGACAGCTGAGCCCTTGCCGCTGGTCTACAACTTAACGGGAACGCTCATCGGCATGGTTCACTACATGCTGCCGCTCTTCCTGCTGCCCGTTTATGCGGCGATGCGCGATATCGATGCAAACCTCGTTCGCGCGTCGGCGAGCATGGGCGCCACGCTCGGACAAACGATCCGCACGGTCATTCTGCCGCTTTCGGCCGGCGGCATCTTCTCGGGTTCGATCATCGTCTTCATTTACACCATAGGGTTCTTCATCACGCCCGCGGTGCTTGGCGGCGGCAAGGTAAACCCTCTTTCCACCCGGATCGAGCGCACGCTATCGACCTTCCAGGATTGGGGCTCGGCGAGCGTCCTGGGCATCCTGCTCCTCGTACTAATGGCGTTGGTGGGGGTGACGTTCCTGGCTGCGCGGCGGCTGATTGCCGGACGCAGCATCGGCACAGCCCATGCTTGAAGCCTATCCAGATAGCAGGCTGGCCCGCATCCTCCTGTGGAGCTTTTGCGCGCTCGTTATGGCGTTCCTGATGCTGCCGACGCTCGTCGTCGTGCCGCTCTCTTTTTCGGCGTCTAATCTTTTGGAGTTCCCGCCGCGCGCATACTCGTTGCGCTGGTACGAGGCTTTCTTCGGTTCGGCGGCATGGATGGCCGCACTCAGGACGAGCCTGATCCTTGGCACATTGACGGCTATGATCGCAGTGCCCCTGGGGCTGCTGGCCTGCATTTCGATAAATCGGCTCGGCGGAAAGGCCGCCATTGCCATTCAGGGTATTCTGCTAACCCCTTCTATCGTGCCGGGAATCCTGCTCGCGATTGGTCTCTTCTTTGTTTTGGCGGCCCAACGTCTGGTCGGAACGCTGTTCGGTGTCCTGGTCGGACATGTGGTGCTGGCCATTCCGGTCGCCTGCATTGTGTTGGTGCCCGCCTTGGCCCGCTTTGACTGGAACCAGGTTCAGGCGGCGCGCAGCCTGGGCGCAAACTGGGCAAGAGCCATTGGCGGAATAATTGTCCCCCAACTTCGGATAAGTCTGTTGTCGGCCACGCTGATGGCCTTCCTGACCTCGCTCGATGAATCCGTCATTTCGATCTTCGTCGCGAGTGGTCAAAACAGCACGCTGCCGAAGCTCATGTTCCTGTCGCTGCGCGATCAGATCGACCCGACCATTGCGGCGATTTCGACCTTGTGGACCGTCATCGTCGTGGTCGTTGTCCTCGTCGTGACCCTTCGCCAAAAATCCTGACCGAGATTGGAAACATGCCCAACAATCATCATGCAGCCGACGATCTGGCGGATCATTCAACGGACATACCCCAGGTGGGGTTGGCGATCATCACCGGCTCGGCGAATTGGGGTCTCGCCTTTCCGGAAGATGTCGAAGTCGATGGCGTCCGCACCTTGCAACGAGACATGAGTTTCGAAACCCCTTTCGGTCCCAGCGACAATTGGAAACTGCTCGAATTCGATGCATCTATTACCGTCGAGGGCAAAACGAAACGTGCCCTGTGCATGTATTCGCACGGCAATCCCCGAGACCATATCGACCATTCCTGTCATCGCCGCGCGTTCTGGGTGTTGATGAAAGCGGGTGTAAGGCAAGTGCTGGCCTGCTCGACTGTTGGCGCCGTCAACAAGGCGATCCAGCCCGGCGACATAGTCGTAAACGCCGATATCATCGAACTGTCGCAGACCCCGTTTTCACTTCTGCCTGGCCGCCAGAGCTTCGACTGCTCGGGCAAGCAGATCGTATGTCCAAGATGTGCGGCATTGTTGGCCGAGACCGCCCGGCGCCATTGGCCAGCCGGATGCCGCGTCCATGGCATCGAGCAGCAGTTGGTGGCTGCCCACTGCTACGGGCCGCGACTGACAACTCCCGCCGAAGCTCTGGCGTATCGAAACATGGGAGCGGACGTGCTCAACCACTCGATCGCCCCTGAGGCCACCTTATCGCGCGAGATCGGCGCCTGTTTCGTGCCCCTGGCGTTCGTCACGGCCGGCTTCAACGACTATATGGACCGCGAGCGCCAGAAATTGCTGCAGGAGCACGTGCTGCCGAGCCTCTCTATGACAGCCTCGCGGGTTGCGCTGGAGACCGCGGCGCGACTTCCGGCCAATCCGGAATGCTCTTGCCACGGCTTGAAGTCGCCCCAACCGGCAGAGCGTTCTACCCGGTTCTGAAAAGCAGCGAGAGTCTGGGATCGTTCACTCGCAACGATGCTCGCGTCGAACTGAGAGTCCGCTTTTGAAGATCCCACGCCCGAAGCGTTCGGCCGCTTCCGGTCCAAAAGGCGACACCAGACATCTGCTCTGCAGTGACTGCTTCGGGCAGCTGGCGGACCGCTTGGGCGCCATTAATGGCTGAAGACAAGCGGTGGCGCTATCCGATCCCGCCGCAGCCAGCGCGCCAGGAGCAGCACCGCCACCACGGCCAGACCTGACGCCAGGCCGATCCAGATGCCGACGCCGTGCAGGCCGAAATGGAAGGCGAGCAGCACGCCGAGCGGCAGGCCGATGCCCCAATAGCCGATGGCGGCATAGATCATCGGCACCTTGGTGTCGTGCAGGCCGCGCAGCATCCCGGCGGCCACGGCCTGCGCGCCGTCAAAGATTTGGAACAGCGCGGCAAAGGCCAGGAACGACACGGCCAGCGCGATCACCCTGGCATTGGCCGGAGCGGCCATGTCGATGAAGGCGCTGATCAACAGATGCGGCCACAGCACCATCACCAGCGCCATCAGCGCCATGGACGAGACGCCGATGACGAAGGCGGTCCAGCCGGCGCGCGAAACGCCTGCCGGATTGCCTGCGCCATGCGCCAGCCCGACACGCACGGTGACCGCCTGGTTGAGGCCGAGCGGCACCATGAAGGAGATCGAGGCGATCTGGATGGCGATAGCGTGCGCGGCCAGTGAATCCGCATCGATCAGGCCCATCAGCAGGGCCGCCGCGTTGAAGATCGTAACCTCGAAAGCGAGGATGCCGGCGATCGGCATGCCGAGCCGCAGCAGACCCTTGAAACGCGGCCAGTCGGAGCGCCAGAAGCGGCCGAACAGGCGGTAGCGGCGGAATTTCTTCTCCAGCATCACTACGGCTGCCAGGCCGCAGAACATCAGCGTGCTCGACAGCGTCGTCGCCAGCCCCGAACCGGCAATGCCCATCGAGGTGACGCCGAGATTGCCGAACATGAACACCCAGTTGAAAAAGGCGTTGCAGGCAACGGCGACGAAAACGATGACCAACGCCCAGCCTGGCCGCTCCAGCGCCGAGATGAACGAGCGCAGCACGATATAGCCGTAGAACGGCAGCACCGCCCATTCCAGCCAGCGCAGATAGATGCCGGCCTGGTGGGCGAGCGCCGGCTCCTGGCCCATGGCCAGCAGAATGGCCTCGCCATGCCACAGCACGATCCAGATCGGGATCGAGATCAGGATCGCCAGCCACAGGCCCTGGCGCACGGTACGGCGCAAATCGCGCACCGAATAGCGCCGGCGGCCAAGCTCGGTGGCGATCATCGGCGAGGTCGCCAGCATCAGGCCGAGGCCGAAGATCAGCGGCATGAAATAGAGATTGGCGCCGAGCGCGCCGCTGGCCAGCGTGTCCGCGCCCAGACGCCCCATCATCATGACGTCGGTCGCGGTCATCGCGGTCTGGCCGAGATTGGTCAGCACCATTGGCCAGGCCAGCGCCAGTGTCGCCCTGATTTCCTGACGCCAAAGATTTTCCGGCGCACGAGCGCCGGCTTCGATCGCAGACATTGTCCTGCTCTTTTCCGGTTGCGGCGCGTCGGCAACGAGGCCGGAAGCCGCACTTCCAAACGGCAAAACCTTCGGTTTCGCGGCGTTTGTGTCGTTCTATTGGACGAAATGCGAGATGAAGGCAAGGGAGGACGGGCAGCCGGCGATTGAGCCAGAGGCGGGAACCCTCCTATCCGGCCGCCCTTGGATCAGCCGATGCTTTCGCCGCCGTCGATCACCAGCGCCTGGCCGGTCATGAAGGATGAGCGGTCGGAAACGAGGAACAGGATCGCTTCGGCGATCTCCTCGGCGCTCGCCCAGCGCCCCATCGGGATCTTGGTGCGGACATAGGTCTCGATCGCCTCGCGTCCGCCCATCTGGGCGATGAACGGCTCGTTGAAGGGCGTGTCGACCCAGCCCGGGCAGAGCGCGTTGACGCGCACATTGTGGCGGGCATAGTCGAGCGACATCTGCCTGGTCATCGCCACCACGGCATGTTTGGACGTGGCATAGGCGATCATCTCGCGGTCGTAGAACACGCCGGAGTTCGAGGCCGTGTTGAGGATGACGCCGCCGCCTTGCGCGACCATTGCCGGCATGACCAGCCGCGCGGCCAGAAACTGCGCCCGTACATTGATGCGCCATGACGCATCCATACCATCGACCTCGACCTCGGTCAGCGTGCCGCCGACCTGGATGCCGGCGTGATTGTGCAGAATGTCGATGCGGCCATACTTGCCGAGAGTGCCTGTGATGAGCTTCTCGACCGCGGCGTCGTCAGAGACGTCGGTGACAACGGCCTCGGCCTGCCCGCCCACTGCCCGGATGTCCGCCGCCGTGGTCTCGCCGCTGGCCAGATCCCGGTCGGCGATGACCACCAGCGCGCCTTCCCTGGCCATGATCATGGCGCCGGCGCGGCCGATGCCGGAACCGGCGCCCGTCACCACGGCGATGCGGTCTTTGAGGAGCATGAATTTGTCTTTCAGCTGGATGGCTTGTTCAGTTTGACGGCTGGCGCTGGCGCAGCTGCCATTGGGCAAGCACCACCAGCAGGACCGAGGCGACGAGCACGATGGTGGCGATGGCGTTGATTTCCGGCGTCACGCCGCGCCGGATCGAGGCGAAGACATAGATCGGCAGCGTCGTCTGCGCGCCGGCGACGAAGAAGGCGACGATGAAATCGTCGAAGGAGAAGGTGAAGGCGAGCAGGAAGCCGGCGATCACCGCCGGCATGATCTGCGGCAGCACGATCGAGCGAAACGTCGTCAGCGGCGTGGCGTAGAGATCGCTCGAGGCCTCGACCAGGTTGCGGTCGAGGCTGGCGAGACGCGTGCCGACGATCATCGTCACCAACGCCATCGAAAACAGGCCGTGGGCGGCGATGATCGATCCATAGCCGAGCGACAGGCGCGGCGGCTGGTCGTTTGGCCAGATCGAGGCGAGGAACGGGTTGAGCACGCCAAACAACTGGACCAGCGCGACGAGCGTCGAGATGCCGATGACGACGCCGGGAACGACGATCGCGGCACCCATCAGCGCGTCGAAGACGGCGCGAGTCCTAAGCCCGACCCGCGCCAGGCCGAGCGCGGCCGCCGTGCCGCACACCGCCGCCAGAAGCGCGCTGGTGGTGGCGATGAACAGGCTGTTCTTCAGCGCCTCGACCAGGAACGGGTTCGACAGCGCGGTGCCGTACCATTGCACCGAAAAGCCGGTGAACTCGCTGGCATGGCGGCCGGCGTTGAAGGAGAACAGCACGACCAGCGCGATCGGCAGGTAGAGGAAGGCGAAGACGGCTGTGACGAAGGCGCGCATCAGATCAGATCCACCCTGCGGGCGCCCGACACCCGCGTCGAGATGCGGTTGGCGGCAATCAGCACCACCACCGAAACCGCCACCAAGGTGATGGCGATGGCCGATCCGAACGGCCAGTTGCGCGACTGCAGGAACAGGTCGACCAGCGCGTTGCCGATGAAGAACACCTTGCCGCCGCCAAGCAGGGTCGGGATCAGGTATTCGCCAAGCAACAGGATCATGACCAGCGAGAAGCCGGTCATCACGCCCGGCAGCGACAGCTTCAGCGTCACCCCCAGAAAGGTTGAGAGCGGGGTCGCGCCGAGATCGGCGGAGGCTTCCAGCAGCCTTCGGTCGAGCCGCTCGAGACTGACATAGATCGGCAGGATCATCAGGGGCAAATAGCCATAGACGATGCCGAGCAGCACGGCGCCCGGCGTGTTGATCAGCCTGACATCCTCGATGCCGACAAAGGCCAGCAGTGCGGGAATGCCGCGTCCGCCCAGAATGTACATCCAGGCATAGGTGCGCATCAAAAGGCTGGTCCAAAAGGGAATGACGACGAGCGCAAGCAGGATCAGTCGCCAGCGTTGCGGCGCCTTCAGGGCGAGGTAGTAGGCAACCGGGTAGGCGACGAGCAGGCAGGCAAGCGCGCCCACCGGCGCCAGCATCATCGTGTTCCAGAAAGCAGTCGCCCGCGCCGGAAGATTGGCATACTGCGCCAGCGTGAAGGCGGCCTGGTAGCCGCCCTCCGGCGCCCGCTCGCCGACGCTGAACACGGCAATGGCGACGAACGGCAACACCAGAAACACCACCAGCCACGCTGTAGCCGGAGCGAGCAGCAGCGCTGTCAGGATGTTATACCGAAATCTGTTGCCGTGCATGGAACCCGCCCCGATGCCGGCGGAGGCCCGCCGGTTTCCGTTTGCGTCAGGCCAGCCTCAAGCCGACTTGAAGCGCGCCATCAGCTCGGCGCGACCCGGATCGGTCAGTGTTGCCGCCGCGCCGAACTCAAGCGGTGTCAACAGGTCGGCCGCCGGGTAAAGGATCGGATTGTCGAGCACTTCCTTGGGCAGCAGCTTGTTGACGCGTGCGTCGGTCGAGGGCGCGCCGTTGGCGAGATGCTCCTTCACAGCAACCTCCGGGGTCATCAGATAATTGAGCAAGGCATAGCCGGCCGGCTTGTTCGGCGCGTCCTTCGGGATGGCGTAGAAGTCGGTCCAGATCTCGCCCCCCTCCTTACCCAGCACATAGGCGATCTCCGGGATATCGCGATGCAGCTGTGCGCCATCATTCGTCCAGCACATGGTCATCCAGGCGTCGCCCGCCCGCATGCCCGGCTGGTAGTCCGAAGAGACCGCGAACAGATGCGGCTTGACCTTGAGCAGCAGTTCCTCGGCCTTGGCGAGTTCGTCCTGCTTCAGCGAGTTGAAGGAATAGCCGTAATATTTCAGCGCGTTGCCGATGGTGGTCAGCTGGTAGTCATGCACCATGGTGCGGCCATCACCCTCAGCCATGGCGACGTCCCAGAATTCCTTCCAGCTCGTCATCGGCTTGGCCAGCTTCTTGGTGTTGACGGCAAAGCCCGTGGTGCCCCAGTTCTTCGGCACCGCGTAGGTCGTGCCGTCGATCGTGCCTTCCGAGGTGAAGCGCGGGTCCTCCTGGGAGCTGTCGAAATTCGGCAGCTTGGCCATGTCGAGCGGATCGATGATGCCGAGTTTCTTGTAGGTCGAGATCGTGTAGTTGGTCGGCACGAACAGGCTCCAGCCCGAGGCGCCGGCCTGCAGCTTGGCCAGCATCTCCTCATTGGAGCCGAACACGTTGACCTCGACGGCGACGCCGGTGTCCTTCTTGAAATTCTCGAAGGTCTGCGGGTCGTGATAGTTCGGCCAGGTGGCGATCGACATGCGGTCGCCGAGGTTTTCGGCGGCGAAGGCCGGCGTCGGCATGATGCCGAGCTCGCGCGCCATCACCGCGGTTGCGATGCCAAGGCCGGTGAGGCGGAGGAAGTCGCGGCGGCCGATCGAGCCGCGCTTCAGGCGCATCAGCTGGTCGACGAAGTTCTCAGGGCTAATCGGCAGTCCGTCACGATATGATTTCGACATTTTTTGCTACCCTCTGGTTGGTCCCGTTGTTCTTGGTCTCCGGAAACGCCAGCGGCGTCCCGGAGGCAAAGCCGATGGCGACGGGTTCACCCGGCTTGAAGAGGTTGCCATGGCCGATCACATGGTCGGCCTTGGCCAGCAGCGTTCCGATGCCCTGCACCTCGATGGCGTATTCCGCCGTCGAGCCCAAGAAGATCCGGTTGCGCACGATGCCCTTGAAAGGGCTGCCTTTGGTGGCGCCGAGGCTTAGCGATTCAGGACGCAGGCTGACAGAAACGGTCTCGCCCTGCTGCAAGGCGGTTCGTTTGCGCGCGGCAATGACGGTTCCGTCCGCCAGCGCCACATTGACAAGATCGCCTGTATGCCCGGCAACCTTGCCGCTCAACAGATTGGTCTTGCCGACGAAGTCGGCGACGAACAGGTCGGCCGGCTCGTCATAGATCTCGCTCGGCTGGCCGAGCTGTACGATGCGGCCGCCATTCATGACGCAGACGAAGTCGCTCATCGACAGCGCTTCCTCCTGGTCGTGGGTGACCAGCACGAAGGTGATGCCGATCTCGCGCTGCAGGTTCTGCAACTCGATCTGCATATCGGTGCGCAGTTTCTTGTCGAGCGCCGCCAGCGGCTCGTCGAGCAACAGCACGGCCGGCTTGTTGACCAGTGCGCGCGCCAGCGCGACGCGCTGCTGCTGGCCGCCGGACAGTTCGTGGATCTTGCGGCCGCCATAGCCGGCGAGCCGCACCATTTCGAGCGCCTCGCCGGCGCGACGGCCGATTTCCTGCGACGACAGGCGTGGCCGTGCCTGGCGCAGCCCGTAGGATACATTGGCTTCGACATCGAGGTGCGGAAACAGCGCATATTGCTGGAACACCATGTTGACCGGGCGGCGATAGGGCGGTGTGCCGGCCATGTCTTGGCCGCGGATGAACACCTGGCCTTCGCTCGGCTGCTCGAAGCCGCCGATCATGCGCAGGCATGTGGTCTTGCCGCAGCCGGACGGTCCGAGAAGGGCGACAAAGGCGGAGGGCGGCACAGCCAGATCGATGCCGCTGACAGCGGTCACGGCGCCATAGCGCTTGGTGACGCCGCGAAACTCGATGTCGGGCACTGCGGTCAAAGTGCTGGCTCCAGCAACAGGGCTATTCCAGGACGCTACCAGAGCCAATGGCGTCTAGTATATACCTCGCTGGTGGTATATCTGATCTATTTTCTCGTTTGAGGGGGTATAGATTGAGTGCGTCCCGCAGCGACGAATACAGCCGGCTCGCAGCCCTTGTCGCGGCGACACGGGAGACGAGCGGCGACCTATTCGGCAAGGCAATGGTCGGCTGGTTGAGCCAGCATGTCGGCTTCGACCACTGCGTGATCTTCGGTTACCGCGGCGCCTCGCGACCGCCGCTGCTGTTCGAAACCTTCTCGCCGGCCGAGAGCCATGTCTTCGTCACGCTCTATCAGGAAGGACCTTATCTGCTCGACCCATTTCATCACGCGGCGGTGGAGCGCAAGGAGGGGTTCTGGCGCATGCGCGAACTGGCGCCCGACCGCTTCTATGCCAGCGAGTATTTTCGCACCTACTATAGCCAGACAAGGCTGGCCGAGGAGGTCGGCTTCTTCGTGCCGCTGCCCGGCAAGGATGCCCTGGTGCTGTCGCTGATGCGATTGCACGCCTCGGGTCCCTTCGGCACCGCCGATGCCAGGCTGCTGCGCGACATGGCGCCGGCGGTCATCAACTTCGCCCGGTTGCGCTGGCCCGCACTTGCGGCCGAGGAGCAGGACGAAGCGGAGCAGGGCGAGACGATCGCCGCCGTCAACGAGTTCGACCGCGCCCACATTTGGGAAAGCCTGTCGCTGACCCCGCGCGAAAAGCATGTCGTCGATCTGGTGCTGCAGGGGCATTCCACCGAGTCGATCGCGAGAGCCATGCGCATCGTGCCGGGAACGGTGAAGGTTCATCGCCGCAACATCCATCGCAAACTCGGCATCAAATCCCAGGCCGGGCTGTTCGCCCGCTTCATCGAGATCATCGAGAGCCGGCGTTGAAATCGCTGAGGCAGACATCGTTCACTTGCGGGCGACAGACTGCTACGGATTACCCGAAACCAGTCGCTTCCTCATACGCCCCGGAGAGCAGACGATGGCATTCAGGCGCAGAAAGAACACGGCCGCGATCCCTCGCACGGTGCCGGCTTTCGAGCACATCGTCACCGAGGCGAGCGACAGTTTCCTGTGGCGGCTCGACGACTATCCCTGGGAGCGCAATGTCTGGAATTTTCATCCGGAATACGAGATCCATCTCCTGAGGAAGTCTTCCGGGGTCGCGCTGGTCGGCGATCACATCGGCGAATTCGGGCCGGGCTACCTGAGCATCGTCGGCGGCGGGCTGCCGCATGACTGGGTGACATCGGTGCAACCCGGCGAGCTGATCGAAGGACGCGACATCGTGCTGCAATTCGATCCGCAGCGGCTGCGCGGCTCGGCGGGACTGCTGCCGGAGCTGCGCGAACTGGAACCGTTCCTGGAGCGATCGCTGCGCGGCATCGTCTTCCATGGCCGCGCCGCGCTCGACGGCGCTGCGCTGATGGAAAGGATGGGCACCGTGCACGGGCTCGCCCGGTTTTGCCTCTTCCTCGAACTGGTCGATCTGCTGGCCAGGACAGACGAATACGAGCTTTTGTCCTCGCCGGATTTCTCACCCGCGCTCGACGCAACCTCGCTGGACATCATCCAGCGCACGCTGACCTATCTCTTCCAGCACTTCGCCGAGGACCTGAAGCTGCCGGAGGCGGCGGAGCTGGCGGGGATGAGCGAAAGCACGTTTTCGCGCTTCTTCCAGAAAAACACCGGCAACAGTTTCAGCGACCACATCGCCAAGCTCCGGCTCTGGCAAGCCTGCAAGCTGCTGGCGGACACCGATATTCCGATCACCGACATCTGCTTCCAGGTCGGCTACATGAACATCTCCAACTTCAACCGCGCCTTCCTGCGCAAGCACCGGATGACGCCGTCATCCTACCGCAAGCTGTCGAAGCAGCGGATGACGATGCGCGCCTGAAAACCGGCCTTCCTCACTCCATCGGTACTCATGTGACAGAGGCCGTGCAGGCGAGCCGGATTTTGCAGCGCACAATGCATAAAAGTACAGGTCTGCTGCAACGGGGCTTCTAGCGCGGCCTTTAGCAACTCCTCATTTTGGCGATGGGTGGCTTGTCGCTCGGGCGATGGCGAGGATCGCGCAACCGAAGACTTCCGCTTCCTGCGACTGTTCCTGGAGGAGAAAATCAATGAAACCAATTCGGCTCGCTGCGAGCATAAGCGCAGCTTTCATGCTTACCACGACCCTCTCGACCATGGCGCTGGCGGCGCCGGTCTGCTCGGCGCCGGTCAAGGTGCTGGCGCAACCGCGTGACGGGCTGACGCTGCTGGAGGCGTCCAAGGACGAGTTCCAGAAACTGGCCGGCGCCAGCTTCCAGATCGACTATCTCAACGAGAACGACCGCCGGGCAAAGTCGCGCGCCGATGCGTCCACGGTCGGCAACTACAACGTCTACTATGTCGACGAAGCCAATGTCGCGCTGTTCGCCTCGTCGAAATGGATCGTGCCGCTCACCGACTATTACCCGGCTGACTACGACTACGCCGATTTCGATCCGGGCCGGCAGAAGGTCGCCACCTATGACGGCAAGGTGTGGTTCGCGCCGCTGACCGGCGGCGGCGACCTGATGGTCTACCGCAAGGACATTCTGGAAGCCGCCGGCATCCAGCCGCCGAAGACGCTGGACGAGTTGATCGCCGACGTGCCGAAGCTGACCGATCCCGACAAGGGCATGTACGGCATCGCGCTGCGCGGCGCGCGCGGCTCGGGCGCCAATGTCTGGCGCTGGATGCCGTTCTTCAAGGCCTATGGCGGAAAATGGTTCGACGGTGACAAGCCGGCTTTCAACTCCGAGGCCGCGGTCAAAGCGACCGAGACCTATCTTAAACTGTTCAAGGATTCAGCGCCCGGCACGCAGACCGGCAGCTGGGATGAATCGACCGGCGCCTTCCTGTCGGGCCAGGTTGCCATCTTGGTCGAATCGACGCCGCTGTCGGGCATGGCGGTCGACCCGAAGACCTCGCAAGTGGTCGGCAAGATCGGCTTCCTGCCGCCGCCCTCGCCACTGACCGGCGGCGGCTACGGCCACGGCCTCGCCATCGCCGCCAAGGCCAATGCCGATGACGCCGCGAAGCAATGCGCCGGCCTGTTCATCGCCTGGGCGACGTCGAAGGGGAACGAGAAGCGCCGGCTCGACGCGCACCAATTCGGCGAGCTCAACCGGACCAGCGTGCTGTCCAGCAAGGAGTTCGCCGACATTTACGGCGCCGATCTCGGCCAGGCGCTTGCCGATACCGGCAAGGTGACGGCGGTGAACTTCTGGCAGGATCCGCGCTGGCCGGATCTCGGCGACCGCTGGGGCATCATCCTGGAAGAGCTGGTCACCGGCACGCGCACCGACGTCAAGGGCGGCCTCGACGAACTCGAGGCCTACGCCAACGAGCTGGTGAAGAAGAAGTAATCCTCCCGCCCGCGGCGCGCGGTCCACGGCATTCGACTGGATGCCGGGACTGTGCGCCGCGGGTCTCTCCAAAAAGGCACAGCCCGAGGATAGGCCATGCGCCGACGCTCTTCCCTGCCCGTGACGTTTCTGGTTCCGACGCTCGCCATTCTTCTGGTGCTGTCGATGGTGCCGACGCTCTACGCCGTCGTCATTGCGCTGCAGAACCGCGAGCTGAGCTCCTCGGACTATTCCTGGGTCTGGCTGTCGAACTTCATCGACCTGTTCGCCGACCGGCGTTTCCTCAACGCGGTCTGGGTTTCGGTGAAGTGGGAAATCGTCACCGTGGTGGCGACGATGATGGTGGCGATCGGGCTCGGCGTGCTGATGTTCGAAGTAGCGTCGCCGCGGCTGCGCAACATCTACTGCCTGCTGTTCATCATCCCGGTGCTGTTGCCGCGCGTGTCGGCGGCTTTCGTGTGGAAGTTCGCCTATCATCCGCTCTACGGCATCGCCACCTACCCCTACCGGCTGATCACCGGCGGGCTGATCTTCGACCCGCTGTCGAAGCCGGCGACGGCCCTGTTTGCCGTCGCCTCGGTCGATGTGTGGCAGTGGGGACTGTTCTTTGCCGTCATCGTGCTGAAGCTGCTGGAAACGCTGCCGCCGCAGCCGATCGAGGCAGCGCGGCTCGACCATGCCAAGCGCTGGCAGATCCACGCCTATGTGACCTTGCCGATGCTGAAGGCGCCGCTGATCAGCCTGATGTTCGTCAAGATGATCGAATCGCTGCGCTCCTTCGACCTGATCTATGTGATGACGCGCGGCGGGCCGGGCGTGGCGACCGAGACACTCGACATGTACGCCTTCTCGCAAGGCTTCATCGAGTCCGGCAAGGTGTCCTACGCCTCGGCCATGGCGGTGCTGATGATGATGGCCACCGTCATCACGTTCACCATGCTGTGGAAGCGGGTGCAGGCATGAAGTCGAATCGCATGAGACCGTATCGCATGAGACCGGGCCGCCTCATCGGCAAGATCATCCTGGCCCTCGCCGGCTTCATGGCGGTGTTTCCGCTCGCCTGGACGGCGGTCAATTCGCTGAAGAACAATGTCGACATCATCACCCGCGTGCCGCGCCTGGTGTTTACGCCGACCTTCGAAAATATCAGCTACATCATTGGCCGCGACAGCGTCATGACCGGGCTCTACAATTCGGTCATCGCCTGCGGCTGCGCCGTGCTGATCGGCGTCGTGCTCGGCCTGCCGGCGGCCTATGCCGTGGCGCGCTATCCCAACCGCTTCGCCGCCGACATCCAGTTCTTCGTGCTGTCGCTGCGCTTCCTGCCGCCGGTGGCAGTCGCCATTCCGCTGATGGTGATCTGGCTGCAGATCGGCCTCTACGACACGCTGCCGGCGCTGATCGTCACCTATTCGCTGCTCACCATCTCGGTGATCATGTGGCTCGCCATTCCCGCCTTCCAGGCCGTGCCGAAGGAAATCGAGGAAGCCGCCTTCGTCGATGGCTACGGCGCTTACTCGGTGTTCTGGCGGATTGCGCTGCCGGTAGCGGCGCGCTCGCTGATCGGCGCCGTCGCCTTCAGCTTCGTGCTGGTGTGGAACGAATTCCTGATGGCGCTGATGCTGTCCAGTTCCAACGCCAAGACATTGCCGATCGTCGCTTCCGAACTTTCACAGCAAGGCATGAACGTGCCGTGGGGAATCCTCAACGCCTCGGTCGTGCTGTTGTCGCTACCGCCGCTGCTGTTCCTCGGCGTGCTCAGCGGCTTCCTGAATTCCGTTTTCCGGCAAAAAAAGACTTGATGCGAGGACTTACCGATGCGGGCACTGGTGCTTGAGAAAAAAGGCGAACTGTCGTTGCGCGAGATCGCGCTGCCGCTCGAGGTCGGACCGGGCGATGTCAAGATAGCCATCCACACGGTCGGCGTCTGCGGCAGCGACGTGCACTATTACACCCATGGCGCCATCGGCAGCTATGTCGTGCGGGCCCCGATGGTGCTCGGCCACGAAGCCGCGGGAACGATCGTCGAGATCGGCGCCAATGTCGGCACGCTGAAGGTCGGCGACCGCGTCTGCATGGAGCCGGGCGTGCCGAACCTGTCGTCGCGCGCGACGAGGCTCGGCATCTACAATGTCGACCCTGACGTCTCCTTCTGGGCGACGCCGCCTGTGCATGGCGTGCTGGCGCCCTATGCCGTGCACCCGGCCGCCTTCACCTACAGACTGCCGGACAATGTCACCTTCGCCGAAGGCGCGATGGTCGAACCCTTTGCCATCGGCATGCAGGCGGCGAGCCGCGCCCGCATCGTGCCGGGCGACGTCGCCGTCGTCGTCGGCTGCGGCCCGATCGGCATCATGATCGCGCTGGCGGCGCTGGCCGGCGGCTGCTCGAAGGTGCTGATCTCCGATTTTTCCGCACCCAAGCTCAAGATTGCCGCGCAATATCCCGGCATCGTGCCGGTCAATATCGGCGAGCAATCGCTGGTCGACGCAGTCTCCGCCGCGACCGACAATTGGGGCGCGGATATCGTGTTCGAGGCGAGCGGCAGCCCGAAGGCATTCGCCGACCTGTTCGATGTCGTGCGGCCGGGCGGCGCGGTGGTGCTGGTCGGACTGCCGGTCGAACCGGTCAGCCTCAACGTTCCGGCGGCGATCTCCAAGGAAGTGCGCATCGAGACGGTGTTCCGTTACGCCAACATCTTCGACCGCGCGCTGCAGCTGATCGCCTCGGGGAAGGTCGACCTCAAGCCGCTGATCACCGGCACTTATGATTTCTCGGACAGCATCGAGGCCTTCGAGCGGGCGGCCCAAGGCAAGCCGCAAGACGTCAAGCTGCAAATCCTTCTTACCGGCGAGAAGGGCTGACCATGTCCGCGATCGTTTGCTCCCATGTCGACAAGGCTTACGGCGCCACCACCGTCATTCGCGACCTCAATCTCTCGATCGAGGAGCACGAATTCGTCGTATTCCTCGGCCCGTCCGGCTGCGGCAAGTCGACATTGCTCAGGATGCTGGCCGGACTGGAGGATATCAGCGGCGGGGAAGTGTCGATCGGCGGCAAAGTGGTCAACGATCTCGAGCCCGGCGAGCGCGGCATTGCCATGGTTTTCCAGAACTATGCGCTCTACCCGCATATGACGATCTTCGACAACATCGCCTTTGGGCTCAAGCGACAGAAAGTAGCCCCGGCCGAGATCCGGAAGCGGGTCGAGGCGGTGGCAAAGACGCTCGGCCTCGAACCTTACCTCGCCCGCAAACCAACCGAGCTTTCCGGCGGGCAGCAGCAGCGCGTGGCGATTGCGCGCGCCATGATCAAGACGCCGAAAGTGTTCCTGTTCGACGAGCCGCTGTCGAATCTCGACGCCAAACTTCGCAACCATATGCGGGTCGAAATCGCCCGCCTGCACCAGTCGCTGAAGACCACTACCGTCTATGTCACCCACGACCAGCTCGAAGCGATGACGCTGGCCGACCGGATAGTGCTGCTCAGGGATGGCGTCATCGAACAGATCGGCTCGCCGGCCGAGATCTATCGCCAGCCGGGCAATCTGTTCGTCGCCGGCTTCATCGGTACGCCGAACATGAATTTCATCGACGTGGCCGTCGGGCGGAAGGACGAACGCTGGACGCTGACAGGCGGCGGCTCGACCTTCTTCATAGAAGGCTCGGGCTTCGATCTGCGCGGCGTCCAGCGCGCCGTGCTTGGAATCCGACCGCCGGACCTGAAGACCGCCGGCGCTCAGAGCGTCAATCTTCTGCAAGGCACCGCCGACCTTATCGAGTTCCATGGCAATGACGCGCTGGTAACGTTCGCCTGCGGCGGCAAGGAGGTCGGCGCGTTGGTATCGGCCCGCGAATGCCCGGCGTTGCGCGCGCCTGTGCGCTATACGTTCGAGGAGGAGAGCGTGCATCTGTTCGACGCGGCGACCGGCGCATCCTTGCGCCGGCGAGAAGCCTAAATCTGTACGCAATTCCGGACGGAAAACCGTTTCACACTTTTCCTGGAATTGCTCTAGCCGATCGCGTCGAGCGCCTGCCGCTGGCGGTGCATTTCGAGGAAGATCCTGTAGTCGCGGTCGAAGCGGCCTGACGCGGCCGGGTTCGAGGTGCGCGCCCTGCCGCCTTGCTGCATGGCGACGCAAGCGGCATTCAGGTCCGGGAACAGACCGGCCGCGGTGGCGGCGACCATGCCGGTGCCGAGCAGAACGGCTTCGTCGGCCAGCGGCTCGATCACCGCGCAGCCGGTGGCGTCGGCATAAAGCTCCATCAGCAACGGGTTCTTGGTGTGGCCGCCGGTGACATGCAGCGTGTCGATGAGATAGCCGTTCTCGTTCAGCGCCTCCAGCACATGGCGCACGCCGAGTGCGATGCCGACGGCGGTGCGCCAATACAGCTTGCACAGACTGTCGAAAGAGGAATCCAGCGTCAGCCCGCTGACCACGCCGACGGCATGCGGGTCAGCAAGCGGCGAGCGGTTACCGTGGAAATCCGGCAGCACATGCAACCTCGCCGCCAGCTTGTCACCCTCAAGGTTGCGCAGTTCAGCGACGCGCCTGGCGATCTTGGCATGCATGGCCGCATCCGGCTCGCCGCCGGCGCCGTGCCAGCGGATGATGTGGTCGAGCAAAGCCCCGGTAGCCGACTGGCCGCCTTCCGACAGCCAGAGCTTTGGCAGTGCGGCGCCATAGTATGGACCCCAGACGCCGGCGAAAGGCTGCGGATCGGGCGACATGGCCATGACGCAGGACGAGGTGCCGGCGATCAATGCCAGATGGCGGCCGATATTCTGTTCGTCGCCGGCAAAGCCGCCGAGCACGCCAAGCGCGCCGGCATAAGCATCGATGACGCCGGCGCCGACCCGACAGTTTTCGCTCAAGCCCAACTCCGCCGCCGCTTCAGGCGTGAGCGTGCCGATGTCTGCGCCGACAGCACTTGCCTTCTCCGGCAGGCTGCCGTGTTCGAACAGATCGCCAAGCCCGACCCTGTCGAAGAAGTCACGGCGCCAGCCGGTTTCCTCATGCGCCAGATAGGTCCATTTGGCGGTCAGCGTGCATTGCGAGCGCGCCAGCGAACCGGTCGCCTTCCAGGTAAGGAAATCCGTAAGGTCGAATAGGTAGCCGGCCTCATGCCATGTTCCCGGCAGATTGCGCTTCAGCCACATCAGCTTCGGCGTCGCCATTTCCGGCGACATGACGCCGCCGATATAGTCAAGTACGGCGTGGCCGCTATCGGTGCATTCATCTGCCTCGGCGATCGCGCGATGGTCGAGCCAGACGATGGTGTCCCAGCGCCGTTCGCCCGTCACCGAGACGCTGAGCTGGCCGGCATTCCTGTCCAGCACCACCAGCGAGCAGGTGGCGTCGAACGACATGCCGACAATATCGTTGGCTGACACACCGGCCTTTTCGCGCGCGGCACGCACCGCGATGCAGACCGCCGACCAGATATCCTGCGAATTGTGCTCGGCGTGATCGGCCTTCGGCTGGTTCATGACGATCGGATGCTCGGCGCGGCCGAGCAAGGTGCCTGACGTATCGAGAATGCCCGCGCGGGCGCTCCCGGTGCCGACATCGACCGCGCAAACGAAGCTTTTCGTCAAGATGCCTTTACTCTCGCTCCCTAGAGCCGGATGATTTCAGGTCTGTTCGATCCGAAATCTGAATCCGTCTCTAAATCAAAGAAGTAGAGCATGATGTCGTCCGAAAACCGCTTCACACTTTTCGGCATCATGCTCTAGCCTGCAATCAGATCGGGCAATTGCAGCATGTCCGCGAATATAAAGTCCGGTTCACTCGACGCAAGCCGCGCTTTCAAGGCCGGGTTGCCGGCGTGGGAACCGCCGGTGAAAGCAAAGACGCGCATGCCGGCGGCACGCGCCGCGGCGATGCCGGCCGGGCTGTCCTCGACGACGATGCAATTACCGGGATGCGCGCCCATGGCGGCGGCGGCATGGAGAAAAAGATCCGGCGCCGGCTTGCCGCGCGCGACCATGGTGGCGCTGAACAGATGCGGCTCGAGCAGGCCGAGCAGACCGGTGACGTGGAGCGCGTAGCGTATCCGGTCGAGCGTGCCGGAGGACGCGACGCAGCAGGGCACGCCCAGCCTCGGCAGGATGTCGCTGATGCCGGGAATCGGCTTCAGCTCCTCGCGGAATTTGCGCATCAGTTCGACGCGCATGTCGGTAAGATGCAAGTCGGTGATGTCGATGGTGAAATCGCGAAGAAGTATCTCGCGCACGCTCTTCATGCTCTTGCCTAGGAAATGCTCGTAGGCGGTATCTTCGCTGACCGAGCCCCCGGCGGCAGAGATCATTCCGAGCAGAGCCGAAACCGACAGCGCCTCGCTGTCGACCAGCACGCCGTCACAGTCGAAGATGACCAGTTCGGGCGTCATTGCGGCTGGCGTCAGAGCTTGCCGGAGATGTAGCGCGTCAGCGTCGCGCGCGTGCCATTCGCCCACAAGACGTTGAGCGCATGGGCAAAGGCCTCGGCGAACGGCGCCGAGCGGCCGACGTGGCCATATATATCTTCCATCGCAAGCCAGGCACCGGGCTTGTCCTTCGCCGCCTTCGCGCTTGCCTGCAGCCGGTCCCAGCTCGGGTCGTTGGCCTCGATGACCGCGCCGCTGTCTGTGGTGCCGAAACAATAGCGGCACCACAGCGCCGACTCGAGCGCCAGACCCGCGACTCCTTTGCCGGCCTTCAGCCGGTCGGCAATGGTCGGGATGATGAATTTCGGCTGCCGGTTGGAACCGTCGAGGCAAAGCCGACGGATGGTGTCGCCGATCTTGGGGTTGGAAAAGCGGTGCTCGATGAGCTGGTAATAATCCTCCAGCACGGTGTCCGGCACCGGCGGCACGGTCGGGATGATCTCGTCATGCTCGAGCTTGGCGAGGAAGCCGCGCACCAGCGGCTCCTGCATCGCCTCATGGACGAAATGGATGTCCATCAACCCTGCGGGATAAGCGATCGTGGCATGACCGCCATTGAGGATGCGGATCTTCATCAGCTCATAGGGCGCGACATCC
Source organism: Mesorhizobium sp. M0317 (assembly GCF_040321555.1). NCBI lineage: Bacteria > Pseudomonadati > Pseudomonadota > Alphaproteobacteria > Hyphomicrobiales > Phyllobacteriaceae > Mesorhizobium > Mesorhizobium sp. M0317. The sequence goes on from NZ_JAMYRV010000051.1 coordinate 33,151, forward strand.
CTCACGAATTGCACACCGACCTTTTCCAGCGGCGGGCGGCCGTCGGTGAAATGGTCCTCCAGCACCCATTGCTTGAACGGCTCGCAGAACACCGGCCAGTTGTCCTCGAGGCCGAACTCCGAGGCGAGAATACCGCGCTCGCGGTCGGAGGTGGCGGGGGTGATGCGGTCGACCATGCCGTTGGGAAAGGCGACATTGTCGCTGACCCAGTTCGCCAGATCCTCGTCGATCAGCCGGGCCAGCCCAATGACGCCATCCGAGGTGACATGGCCATTATGAGGGATGTTGTCGCAGGACATGACGGTGAACGGCACGATGCCGTCGGCCCGGCGGCGCATCAGGCCCGCAAGGATGAGGCCGAACACCGTCTTCGACGTCGTGCCTGCCTGTGCGTCGGCGACGATGTCGGGGTGGGTCGGGTTGAACTTGCCGGAGGCCGGATCGATGAAATAACCGCCTTCCGTGATGGTCAGCGAGACGATCTTGATCGCCGGATCGGCGAGCTGGTCGATGATGGCATCGGCATCGCCGGGCGTCAGGAAGTCGATCATGACGCCGGTGACGCGGGCGCTCATATGGTCGGAATCCTGCTCGACCACGGTGGTCAGCCAGTCCTGCTCCTGCAGCTTGGAACGGCCGATTTTTTCGCCCTCGAAGACCCCGGCGCCGACCAGCGCCCAGTCATGGCCGATGCCTGAATTGAAGAGATCGTCGAGGTAGACCGCCTGATGCGAGCGATGGAAATTGCCGACGCCGAAATGGACGATACCGGGTTTGAGCCTGGAGCGATCATATCTGGGACCGGCGACCTTGGCGGGGAGTTCCGAGAGGATCGAGGAGGAGAGTTTCACGGTCATTTTTCTACCCTTTTGGCCGGGCTGCGGCCTTCGTGATCCCGGCCCATCAACTCATCCATTGGCCGCCATCGACATTGTAGGTCTGGGCGACGATGTATTCGGCGTCGTCGCTGGCCAGGAAGACCGCCATGCCGGTCAGGTCCTCCGGCTTGCCCATCCGGCCATAGGGCACGCCCTCGCCGACCAGCCGCTTCTTCTCGCCCTTCGGCCGGTTCTCATATTTGGCAAACAGCGCATCGACCTCATCCCACATATCGCTGTCGACGACGCCGGGCGCGATGCCATTGACGTTGATGCGGTGCTTGATCAGATCGAGCCCGGCGGACTGGGTCAGCGAAATCACCGCGGCCTTGGTGGCGCAATAGACGGCGACCAGCGGCTCGCCGCGCCGTCCTGCCTGGCTGGCGATGTTGATGATCTTGCCGCCCTTGCCCCTTGCGATCATCGAACGCGCCGCTGCCTGCAGCATGAACAAGGTGCCGGCGACGTTGACGGAGAACAATTTGTCGTAGCTTGCTTTGGTGATCTCGACGATCGGCGCCAGGTCGAACAAGGCAGCGTTGTTGATCAGGATGTCGAGGCCGCCGGTCTTTGTTTCGACCGCATTGACCGCCGCATGGATCGAAGCAAGGTCGCTGACGTCGAGCCTGACCGGATAGGAGTTGGCGCCAATCTCGGCGGCCGTCTTTTCGGCAGCCGCCAGATTGATATCGGCAATGGCCACCGTGGCACCCTCGCGCGTATAGGCTTCGGCAAAAGCCCTGCCGATGCCGCGCGCGGATCCGGTGATCAGCGCCGATTTGCCTTTCAGTCTCACTGCGTCAGCGCCTTTCCGTCGGGGCCGAAGCGATGCATGCGGACCTTGTCGGGCGTCAAATAGATGGTGTCGCCGTGGCGTACTGCCAGTTCGCCATCGGCGCGTACCGTCAGCGGACCGACGCCGTCGGCCTGGACATGCAGGAAGGTGTCGGAGCCCAGATGCTCGGCGACGCCGACAAGGGCTTTCCAGTCACCCGCTGTGGTCGATATCCCCATATGCTCAGGACGAATGCCGATGGTCTTGGCGTTGTATTTGGCCGCCGGCGCACCTTCGATCAGGTTCATTTTCGGCGAACCGATGAAGCCCGCCACGAACAGGTTCTTCGGCGACTTGTAGAGTTCCATCGGCGAGCCGACCTGTTCGATGTTGCCGGCGTTGAGCACGACGATCTTGTCGGCCATGGTCATGGCTTCGATCTGGTCGTGGGTGACGTAGACCATCGTCGTCTTGAGCTGATGGTGCAGCTCGCTGATTTCGAGCCGCATGGTGCCGCGCAGTGCGGCATCGAGGTTGGACAGCGGCTCGTCGAACAGGAATGCCGAGGGCTGGCGCACGATGGCGCGGCCGATGGCGACGCGTTGCCGCTGGCCGCCGGAGAGCTGGCCGGGCCGGCGTTCGAGATAGTTGGTGAGGTTGAGGACCCGGGCTGCGTCCTTCACCTTCCTGTCGATCGTCGCCACATCCTCGCCCGCCATCTTCAGCGGGAAGCCGATGTTCTTGGCCACCGTCATATGCGGATAGAGCGCATAGGACTGGAATACCATGGCCAGCTTGCGCTTGGCCGGCGCCTCGCCGGTGACGTCACGGCCATCGATGTTGATGGTGCCCCCGCTGGTGTCCTCGAGCCCGGCGATGAGGCGCAGCAGCGTGGACTTGCCGCAACCCGACGGCCCGACGAAGACGACGAACTCGCCATTCTCGATGACCAGGTCGAGGCCTGGAATGATGACCGTCGATCCGAAATGCTTGGAGACGTTCTTGAGCGTGATGTTTCCCATGGTTTCCTCCCCGAGGGGTTATTTGGCCGGATTGCTTCAGGCAACGTCCGTTATTTTACCGCGCCGAATGTCAGGCCGCGCACCAGCTGCTTCTGGCTGAACCAGCCCATGATCAGGATGGGGGCGATGGCCAGCGTCGAGGCCGCCGAAAGCTTGGCCCAGAACAGGCCTTGCGGGCTTGAGAACGAACTGATGAAGGCCGTCAGCGGCGCCGCCTCGGTGGTGGTCAGGCGGATGGTCCAGAACGCTTCGTTCCATGCCAGGATGATGTTGAGCAGCATGGTCGAGGCGATGCCCGGCACGGCCATGGGGGTCAGCACATAGACGATCTCGCCCCACAGGGTGGCCCCGTCCATGCGTGCCGCCTCCAGGATTTCGCCGGGGATTTCGCGGAAGTAGGTGTAGAGCATCCAGATCACGATCGGCAGGTTGATCAGCATCAGCATGATCATCAGGCCGATGCGGCTGTCGAGCAGTCCGGCATCGCGGAAGATGAGGTAGATCGGGAATAGCACGGCAACCGCCGGCATCATCTTGGTCGAGAGCATCCACATCAGGATGTCCTTGGTCCACTTGCCCGGCGAGAAGGCCATCGACCAGGCGGCCGGAACCGCGACTATCAGGGCCAGGATGGTCGAGCCGACCGAGAGCAGCACCGAGTTGAAGAAGAACTTGAAGTAGCCGCTCTGCGCCTGGACCTCGGTATAGCTCTCGAACGTCCCCGACGGGATCAGCGCGAAGCCCTGGATGGCCTCCTGCTCCGACTTGAACGAGGTGATGATCGTGTAGAGGATCGGGAAGAAGATCAGCAGCGCGACGATCCAGGCGGCGCCTGTCGCAATGACCTTGTGTTGGGTGGTGACTGCACGTGCCATCGTATCCTCCCTTACTTGTCCAGGTTCTTGCCGACCGCGCGCATGGCGAAGAAGGCGACGATGTTGGCGAGAATGACGGCGATGACACCGCCGGCCGATGCCTGGCCGATTTTGAACTCCAGCAATGCCTTCTGGTAGACGAGGAAGGGCAGGTTGGTGGAGGCATAGCCGGGTCCGCCATTGGTGGTGACCAGGATTTCGGCATAGACCGACAGCAGGAAGATGGTCTGGATCAGGATGACGACGGTGATGGCGCGCGACATGTGCGGCAGCGTCAGATAGATGAAGCGGCTGACGAAGCCGGCGCCGTCCATCTCGGCGGCTTCCTTCTGCTCGCCGTCGAGCGACTGCAGGGCGGTCAAAAGGATCAGCGTTGCGAAGGGCAGCCATTGCCAGGCGACGATGATGATGATGGCCAGCATCGGGTGCTGCCCGAACCAGTCGATTGGCTGGGCGCCGAAGAAGCGCGCAATGTCGGCAAAGACGCCGTATTGCGGGTGCATGATCATGTTCTTCCAGACAAGTGCAGCCACCGGCGGCATGACGAAGAACGGAGAGATGACGAGGATGCGCACGATCCCCTGTCCCCACATCGGCTGATCGATCAACAGCGCCAGCATGATGCCGCCGATCACGGTGATCAGCAGCACGCTGCCGACCAGGACGAGCGTGTTCAGGATCGATTGCAGGAATGCCGGGTTGGAATAGAACAGCGAGTAGTTCGAGAACCAGACGAAGCCGTCGCGGATCGGGTTCAGCGGATTGTATTGCTGGAAGGAGAACCAGAAGGTGATGACCAGCGGCACGATCATCCAGACGAACAGCAACACGACGGACGGCGCCATCATGAAGCGGGCAAGCGAACGGGTCTGCTGAGTAGCCATGACGGTCACCCTTCACTAGTCGGACTGAATTTTCACAGCGGGGAAAAAGCGGCCGCCCGAACTGGGACTCGGGCGGCCATCGCCGGTTAGGAGGCGACCGGCGTTCGGCACCGGGAGGAGCCTTACTTGATATAACCGCCTTCGGTCATGGTCGCCGTGGCGGCGTCCTGCGCCTGCTTGAGCGCGTCGTCTACGCTGGTCTGGCCGGCGAGCGCCGCCGAGAACAGCTGGCCAACGGTTGTGCCGAGGCCCTGGAACTCAGGAATGGCGACGAACTGCACACCGACATAGGGCACCGGCTTGACCGTCGGATGCGCCGGATCGGCGGCATTGATCGAGTCCAGCGTCATCTTGGCGAACGGGGCCGCCTTCTGGTACTCGGGATTGGCGTAGAGCGAGGAACGCGTTCCCGGAGGAACGTTGGCCCAGCCTTCCTTGGAAGCGACCAGTTCGGCATAGTGCTTGCTGGTCGCCCATGAGACGAACTTCTGGGCGGATTCCGCCTTCTGCGTGCCTGCGGGGATCGCCAGCGACCATGCCCAGAGCCAGTTGGCGCGCTTGCCGAGGCCATTGTCCGGCGCCAAAGCATAACCGACCTTGTCGGCCACCTTCGAGGCCTTCGGATCCGAGACGAAGGACGCCGCCACGGTGGCGTCGATCCACATGCCGCACTTGCCTTGCTGGAACAGAGCCAGATTCTCGTTGAAGCCGTTGGACGAAGCGCCTTCCGGACCGTCGGCCTTCATCAGGTCGACATAGAACTGCAGTGTGTTCTTCCATTCCGGTTGGTCGAACTGCGGCTTCCAGTTCTCGTCGAACCAGCGGGCGCCAAACGAGTTGGACATGGCCGTCAGGAACGCCGTGTTCTCGCCCCAGCCGGCCTTGCCGCGCAGGCATACGCCGTTCACGCCATTGGCGCGGTCGGTCATCTTGTCGGCCGCCTGCTTGATGAAGTCCCACGTCGGGGCATCGGGCATGGTCAGCCCGGCCTTCTCGATCAGGTCCTTGCGGTACATGACGAAGGAGCTTTCGCCGTAGAAGGGCGCGGCATAGAGCTTGCCGTCGACCGAGAGGCCGCCGGCGATGGCCGGGATGATGTCCTTGGCGTCATAGTCGTCGCCGAGCTTGTCGAGCGGCAACAGCCAGCTCTGCTTGGCCCAGATCGGAACCTCGTAGGTGCCGATCGTCATCACGTCATACTGGCCGCCCTTGGTTGCGATGTCGGTGGTGACGCGCTCGCGCAGCACGTTCTCTTCGAGCGTGACCCAGTTCAGCTGGATGTCGGGGTTCGCCTTGGTGAAGTCGTCCGTCAGCTTTTGCATGCGGACCATGTCGCCATTGTTGACCGTGGCGATGGTGATGGATTCGGCGTGTGCGGCAAAAGCGAAAGCGCTGGCCGACAACAAGCCCAGGGTGAGCGTGCGCAGTTTCATCAAATTCCTCCCATGAACCAAGATGAGCATTTGCCTTGGTAATGGGCAATTACTCACTTGGCATAAATTATGTCAAGCCAGATTCGATGCTGCAGCGCAGCACGCAAGGCGGAGCGCGGCGTTGCGCGCGTAGAGGATATTGAACGGATTTGGGAAGCTGTTTGCAGGGGATGTGAGAGCGCGTTGATGCCGACCCATCGCAACCCAATCGTCGCGCCAGGGGAGCGATAGGGCCGAGTCCATCAGCCGTGGGACGGGTAGCTTCCCACGGAATATTCGAAAACCCTGCCGTCGCGTGTTTGCTTGGCTCTGGTCAGCACTTCCGTCACCTGGATCCAGCTGGGCTCGTCCTTGCGCAGCCTAACTTCCCGGCCGATTGCCTTCACGGCAGCTTGAAACGGCGTAAATGCTTCGATCACCTGCGTCGTGCGCACGGTGTTGTTTTCGATTTCTTCGACGCGATAGACTTTCATCAGCCGGCTGATCGACCCTGTTTCAATCTGCAGACGATTGATCCTGCTCAATTGGGTCGTCACAAGCACAAGCCTATGCCGGGCGAGTGATATCGACAGCGTTTTTGTCAAGCTTGGTTAACCCGGCGGCCTGATCGCAGCTGTTGGTCCGCGAAAGGAGCATTCGTCGCGGATCCATGGCTCGCTTTGCATCTCGGAAATCAATCCGCGAATCGCTCGCCTTCAGGCGCAGGCGATCTCGGCCAGGATCCAGTCGCGGAAGGCCTTTATCTTCGGCACGTTGCGACGCGCCGTCGGGTAGACCAGCCAATAGGCGTGGCCGTCGTCGCCGACCAGGTCGAAGGGCTGGATCAGGCGGCCGGCGGCGAGCTCGGTCTTGAACAATGCGGTGGTCAGGATCGCCACACCATGGCCGGCGATGGCCGCGTTCGCCTCATAGGCCTGCGCGCCCATGCTGGTGCCGGTGCGCCTGGCAAGTTCGTCCGCCGGGACGCCGGCAAGGGCGAACCATTCCCGCCACCAGATGTCGCCGGGATCGAGAATGGGCAGCTTGAACAGGTCGGCGGGTTCGTGGACGCCACCTATGGTGGCAGCGAGTGCCGGGCTCAGCACCGGGGTGAAATCGGCCTTGAACAAAAGATGGGTCTCCACTCCAGGCCACTTGCCGCTGCCGGAGCGGATAGCGATGTCCATGTCCTCGCGGGCAAAATCGATCACCCTGTTCGAGGTATCGACGCGCACCGCCAGCGACGGATGCGCGACCTGGAAGGAGCCGAGGTGCTGCGCCAGCCAGTTCGAGGCAAAGGTCAGCAGCGTCGAGACGCACAGCACACCATCGGCGCCCCCACGCGCGGCGGAATAGGCGCTTGAGAGCAGGCTGAACGCCTCGCTGACGGCGGGCGCCAGGCGCTGGCCGGGTTCCGTCAGCACAATCTGGCGCGGCTGGCGCAGGAACAGCGGCGAACCGATGCGCTCTTCCAGAAGCTTGATCTGGTAGCTGGCGGCGGCCTGCGTCATGCCGAGTTCCTGCGCGGCCTTGGTGAAGGAGAGATGCCGCGCGACGGCTTCGAACACCCTGATGGCCTGCAGCGGCGGCAACTGGGCGAGCTGTGGTGCCTTGAGATCGGGCATAAGCCCTCCTTATGGGTCGTGATCGACGTTTGATTGGCGGCAAGAGCCAATCAGGCCGATATCTGGTGTCAACGATCAATCAAGTTCAAGCATAGCGGAGGCTGAAGATCATGACCACGGTACAGCAAAAGCTCCATTCGACCCCGGCGCAGAGCTGGTTTTCCCTGCTGGTGCATGAATTTTCCCTGCTTGTGCACCGCCGGCGCGGCTACGTCGACGTCCGGGAGTTGTCGCCGCATCTGCAGCGCGACATGGGTTTTCTCGACGGCAACGACCCGTCCGGGCGCTGCAAATAAACGTGTTGGATTTTATCGATGGGCCGCTTAATCTATCAGGAACCGTCGAGCAAGGCCGTGGCGGTCCGCTCGTCGGTGATGAGGCCATTGACCAGCCGGCGGTTCACAGCGGCCAGGATGCCCGGCAATTTGCGCTCGCCCATGGCGAGCGCAATGACCAGCGACTTTTCGCGTGACGGCAAGGCTGCCGACGATACCCGGTCGTTGGTGATGCCCTCGATCATGCGGCCTTCCCGATCGAACACCCAGCCGACGATCTCGGCGACGCCGCCAGCCTTTTGCAACGCCTTCAACTCGCTTTCCGAGATAAAACCGTCCTCGTAGAGCGGCGCCTTCGGGCCGAGATCGCCGATGCCGACAAAGGTGACGTCGGCTTCCGCGGCCAGTGCCAGCGTCGGTTGGATCATCGGCTGGGCAAGCAGCATCTCGCGCTCTTCCGGCGACGAGGCGATGACCGGCAGCGGCATCGGGAACGAACGCGCCTTGACCCGGTCGGCCATGGTGAAGATGACGTTGTAGAAGGCGGCCGAACCGTCGGGCGAGATGTTGCCGGTCAAGGACACAACCTTGTGCTGCGAGCATTCCATCGGCGGCAATTGCTCGATCGCCGCCTTCAGCGTGCGGCCGGTGCCGATGGCCAAGACGATGGGCGTCGGTGACCGCAGCCGCCGCTCGATCTCGGCCGCGGCCGCCTCGGCAATGCCGATCGTGGTCGAGGATGAGGTCGGATCGCTCGGCACCACTTCGACCAGGTCGAGCGCGAAGCGCGACTTCAGTCTAGCTGCGAGATCAAGGCAATTGGCGATCGGGTGATCGACGCGAACCTTGATCAGCCCCTCCGATACCGCCAGCGACACCAGCCGCTGCGCCGTCTGCCGGGAAATGCCGAGCGTGGCGGCGATCTGGTCCTGGGTGTTGCCGGCAACATAATAAAGCCAGCCGGCGCGCGCTGCCTCGTCCAGCCTGCTGCTGCCGCCGTCTTGCCGCGAATTCAAAATGTGCCTCCAGCCCTGCCCCTTTGCCCGCCCTTAGGCGAAGCGTCATAGTCTTGCAGGGAATGTGTCGGCGCGCAATTGTCTATCGGCAGGGCAATTGCTTGCTGCTTCGATCCGGCCGCCGCGCGGCAACCAACCAAGCGAAAATCGCCAGCGGACGGGCTCGGCGGTTTATCTCCTGATACAAACGCTTTAAGGGGATCGGCAAAGGAGCCTCGCATGACGCCGAAAGCGGTTTTCTGGGATATGGACGGCACGCTGGTCGACAGCGAGCCGCTGCATGAGGCGGCCTTGGTGGCGGCGCTGCGCAGCGTCGGTATCACGCCGCCGGCCGACCTGCATGAGCGGGTGCTGGGCGTCGCCGCCGCACCGGTCTACGAGATGCTGCGCAGCGAGTTCGGCCTCGACCTGCCCTTCGACGACTGGATCGTGCGCAAATACGATCACTACATGCCGATGGCCGAGACGCTGAAGCCGCGCCCCGGCGCGATCGAAGTGTTCAACGAATTGCGCGCGCTCGGCGTGCAGCAGGCGGTGGTGTCCAATTCCGACCGGGTGATCGTCGATGCAAATCTGAGCGCCGTCGGCCTGATCTATCCCGGCATGCGCACGATCAGCCGAAACGACGTGCGCGAAGGCAAGCCGCATCCCGAACCGTTCCTGCGCGCCGCATGGCTGGCCGGCGTCGATCCTTCAGACGCGGTGGCCGTCGACGACAGCGTTACCGGCGCCACATCAGGCCTGGCCGCGGGGATGCGGACGATCTTCTGGCCGGAAGCGCCGATGGCAGGACCGAAGGGCGCTGTCGTGATCAACAGTGCGGAAGAGTTGCGGGCTCAGTTGGGACTCTGAGTGAGCCTATGAACGTCGGCGCTGCCCCTCATCCCCCTGCCGGGACCTTCTCCCCGTGAACGGGGAGAAGGGTGAACTCATTCAACTGCGGTACACCGGCTCCTCCTCGTCGAGGATCGCCTTCAGCTCGGCAAGGTGACGCTCCGCCTGGCCGGGATAGTCGTCCATTTCGCTGGCGGTCTTTTCGGCAATGGCGTCGGAGAGCGTGCGCAGCGGACGGCCGGTCCACAGCGCCTTGATGTAGGTCTCGGCGGCACGCTCGAAATAGAACATGCGGTTGAAGGCGTCGGCAACGGTGTCGCCGATGACCATGACGCCGTGATTGCCCATCACCATCACTTTGACCTTCGGGTCGGTGAGCAGTTGCGAGCAGCGCTCGCCTTCCTCCTCGAAGGCCAGCCCGCCATAGTGGGCATCGACGACGTGGCGGTTGAAGAACATGGCCGAGTTCTGGTCGATCGGCGGCAGAGTCGAGTCGGCCAGCGATGCAAGCACAGTGGCATGAATGGAATGCACATGCATGGCGCAGCGCGCATGCGGCACGTTGCGGTGAATGGCGCCGTGCAGGCCCCAGGCGGTAGGGTCAGGGGCGTTGGGACCGGTCAGCGTCTCGGGATCGTTGGCGTCGATTAGCAAAAGTTCGCTCGCCTTGATGCGCGAGAAATGCACCTGGTTGGGGTTCATCAGGAATTTGCTGCCGTCCTCGTTGACCGACAGCGAGAAGTGGTTGGCCACCGCCTCATGCATGTTGAGCCGCGCCGTCCAGCGGAAGGCGGCGGCCAGATCGACGCGCTCCTCATAATAGGGCAGGTTGGTCAGCGTTTCCTTTTGCAGGCGGGCGATGCTCATCCGAAAAACCTCCGTTTTCAAGAGAATGCCGCGCTCAGCCGTGGCCAGCAACCGCAAACTGGTGGGTCAGGCTGTCTCCGCATTGTCCGTTGTCCCAAAACCGCTACGCACTTTTGGGCGACACGCATTAAGCCGCCGAACGGGCCGACTGCAGCCCGCCATGCTCGACGATGAAGTCGATCACCTCCTCCAGGCCTTTTCCGCGCGACAGATCGGTGAAGCCGAACGGGCGCTTGCCGCGCATACGGGCGGCGTCGCTCTCCATGACATCGAGGTTGACGTTCACATAGGGCGCCAGATCGCTCTTGTTGATGACCAGGAAATCGGAACGGGTGATCGCCGGCCCGCCCTTCCTGGGGATTTCCTCGCCCTGGCAAACCGAGATGACATAGAGGGTCAGGTCGGCAAGGTCGGGCGAGAAGGTGGCGGCGAGGTTGTCGCCGCCGGATTCGATGAAGACGATGTCGAGATCGGGGAATTTCCTGTTCAGTCCGGCGATCGCCTGCAAATTGATCGAGGCGTCCTCACGGATGGCGGTGTGCGGGCAGCCGCCGGTCTCCACGCCGACGATGCGGTCCTCAGGCAGCGCCTGCAGGCGAGCCAGCATCATGGCGTCTTCCTTGGTGTAGATGTCGTTGGTGACGACGGCGATGGAGAAATCGTCGCGCAGCGCCTTGCAGAGCTTTTCGGTTAGCGTCGTCTTGCCGGAGCCGACGGGACCGCCGATGCCGATGCGCAGGGGACCGTTGGCCTGAGTCATAGCGAAAAATCCGTCATGCCGGAAACTCCGTGATGGCGAGGATGGCGAAGCTTAGCCCGATCAACAGGCAGAGCGGCGAATAGAAGCTGACATCGAGCCGCGCAAAAGGCTGTTCCGGCGCCAGGCGGCGCCACCACGGCGTGAAGCCGGCGATGCCGCGGCCGAGGAAGACCAGCCCGATGAGCAGCGCTGTGGCGGCAAGGCCTTCCCGTGGAAAGGGGGTGGCGAAGACCCCTGTCAGCGCCAGCGGCCACAGGGTCGCCAGGCACAGGCACGCGGCAACGGCGAAACAGGCAAACGGCGTCGGCATCTCGTCGACGCCGCGAAAGCCGACGACGGCGTGGGCGCAGGAGACGCCGTCCCTGCCCGGCCAGATGCCGCCAAGGCCCCAATAGACATGCAGCGCGGTGATCAGCAGCAGGACGGCCGAGAGGGCGAAGGCGAGGACGATCATGAGCGGAACAGCCTGGAATACTGCGTCTCGTGCTTCATCGCCATGATGTCGGAGATGAAGGCGCAGCCGCCGAGATCGTCCAATGTCGAGCCGGCGGCGCGCGCGGCCGTCGACAACGCCAACGGCTCGAAGCCGGCGAGCAAGGCCATAGCGTCCGTCTGGCCGATGATTCCGAGTCGGATCGCCGCCTGGACGAGGTTGGAGAAGAAGGCCTGCAGGAAGGCCGACATCGCGTCCTGAAGCGCGATGCCGTTGCCGCCTGCAACGGCGCCGACGGCGACACAGTAGGCGCATTCGGCCGGCAGGCGGCCCAACACCGGATTCGCCCACGCCGCTGCCGCTTTCAGGAAGGCGGCGCCTTGCAGCATGGTTTCGGTGTGGCGCTCACGCGAGCCGGCCAGCGCTTCGGCGAGATCGGCAATTTCATGGAGGTCGCCTTCATGGAGGTCGCCGCCGTGGCGGGCGCGGCGCCAGGCTTCCGTGAAGAGCACGGCGTCGTTCCAGCCCGAGCCCATCTCGACCAGCGTCTCCAGCCAGAAGGCGAGGCTGGCGGTATCGGCAACCAGCCCGTCTTGCACGGCGCGTTCGAGACCATGGCTGTAGGCAAAGCCGCCGACGGGAAACGCCGGCGACAGCCACGCCATCAGCCGCAGCAGAGCGATGCCGGATGGCTGGTCAGTCATGGTCGTGATGATGCCCGTCATGGGGATGGCTGTGCAAATGCGACTCGGTGTGTGCGTGGGAACGTCCATCATGGGAATGCGCTTCGGCGTGCGCATGCGCATGGCCATGATCGTGACCATGCGCACCTTGGGCGGAATAGGCGCCGCGCACCGGCTTGAACGGTTCGGAGACTTCGCGCACCGTGGCGCCCAGCCCTTCCAGCATAGCCTTGACGACATGGTCGCGCAAAATCAGGATGCGGCTGGGCTCGATTGCAGCCGCCAGATGCCGGTTGCCGATATGCCAGGCGAGTTCGGTCAGATGCACGGCGTGGCGGGCGCGGATGTCGTAGACCTCTTCGGGTGCCGCGGTGATCTCGACCTGGCCGCCGTCTTCCAAGACCAGCCTGTCGCCATCGTTCAGGGTCACAGGCTCGGGCAGGTCGACCAGCACCTTGCTACCATCAGCAAGCTCGATGGCGCGGCGGCGCAGATGGCGCTCGTCATGGGGCAGGACGGCACGGCCGGATGGGGCCGTGGTTCCGGCAGTGCCGGCAGGCACCACCGAGACGGCGCGCGGGAACTTGGTGAAGTCGGTGTTCAGGTTGAGTTTCATCGCATGGCTCCACCGTTAGCCTGGGCTCTCGCACGGGCAGGCCGCGCCAGGACGCGGTCGAAATACGCGTTGACGCGCTCGGATTCGATCGGAAATTTTCCGGCGCGGGCCCAGCCGCCCATGTCGCCCAACAGCACGTCGACGGCGGAAAACCGGACGCCCAGCGCAAACTCCCGATCCTCCAGCCGGCCGTCGAGCGCCTTGGCCTCCGAGGCGAAATCGTAGGCGGCGGCGGGGCCGACATCGACCCGCACGTCCTTCGGCAAGAGGAAGCGGTGGCGCAGCTTGTTCCACAGCGGCGCTTCGAATTCGCTCTGGGCAAAATGCATCCAGGAATCCATCTCGGCGCGTCCGGCCACACCTGGATTGGCACCCATGCCTTTGTCGGCGTGCTTGTCGGCGAGATAGACGCAGATTGCCGCCGAATCGGTCACCGTCAGTTCGCCATCGATCAGGATCGGCACCTTGCCCGACGGGTTGAGCGCATAGGCTTCGGGCGAACGCAATTTGACCTCGACGAATTCATAGGGCTGCCCGAGTTCCTCGAGCATCCACAGAACGCGGCTGACGCGGGATCCACGCGATCCGATGGCCTTGTACATCGTTGAACCCTCTTTCCTGCGACCCTAAACCATAGCCACTGTTCAGACGATGGTGTCGAAGAGCCGCAGGATGAACGATATTTGGTAAATCAGCGTGCCCACGACGAAGGCGATGTGGAAACGGCGGTCACGCACCAGTATGGCGGCAATGCACAACACCACGAAAACCGGCGTTCGGAACAGATATTCATTGCCGTAGCGGGCGAAATGCTCGGGTCCTTTCAGCAGCGTGTCGACGACATCGAGCAGATAGGTCGTCGCCAGCAGGCCGAAGAACCAGCCGCGACGCGAATAGAAGAAATCCTCATAGCTGGTGTAGTCGAGCATCGAATCCGGAAACAGCAGCGCGCACAGCAGGAACAGCGTGATGGCGTAGAAGATCAGGAACAGGTACTTGCCGAAAGTCCAGACCTCTATGGTGTAGAGGCCGAACTCCCACCACCAGAAATGCACCAGCAGCAACAGCATGGAGGCGACCCAGCCGAGGTGCACGGGATAGAGCCTGTACTGGCCCGGATGCTGAACGATCCGCGCCACCCCCGACAGGAGGCGAGCGACGCCAAGTCCGATCACCATGCCCATGACGATGCGGATATGCGGGAAGATATCGTGGGCGGAGGCTATTTCGGTGGCCATGACCTGCTACGCGGTTTCTTTGAGCCGCATATTGCGGCGGGACCGACCGGGTCGCAACGGAATTTGCCGGGTCGATCAAATCGCCCCTCGCCTCAAAACAGGAAATACCGCTGCGCCATCGGCAGCACGCTTGCCGGCTCGCAGGTCAGTAGCTCGCCATCGGCGCGCACCTCGTAAGTCTCCGGGTCGACTTCGACATGCGGCGTAGCGTCGTTGAGCACCATCGAATGCTTGCCGATGCCGCCGCGGGTGTTTTCCACCGCCACGAACTGCTTGTCGACGCCGAGCCGGCCATGCAGGCCGGACTCCAGCGCGGCCTTTGAAACGAAGGTCACCGACGAGTTGGTCCTAGCCTTGCCATAGGCGCCGAACATCGGGCGGTAGTGCATGGGCTGCGGCGTCGGGATAGAGGCGTTGGGGTCGCCCATCGGGGCAGCGGCGATCATGCCGCCGATCAGCACCATGTCGGGCTTGACGCCGAAAAAGGCTGGGTTCCACAGCACCAGATCGGCGCGCTTGCCGACCGCGATCGAACCGATGTCCCTGGACAGGCCATGCGCGATGGCCGGGTTGATGGTGTATTTGGCGATGTAGCGGCGGACGCGGAAATTGTCGTTGTTGCCGATCTCCTGCGGCAATGACCCGCGCTGGCGCTTCATCTTGTCGGCGGTCTGCCAGGTGCGGATCGCCACCTCGCCGACACGGCCCATTGCCTGCGAGTCCGACGAGATGATCGAGAAGGCGCCGATATCGTGCAGAATGTCTTCCGCCGCGATGGTCTCCTTGCGGATACGGCTTTCGGCAAAGGCGATGTCTTCAGGGATCGATGGCGACAGATGGTGGCAGACCATCAGCATGTCGAGATGCTCGGCCAGCGTGTTGACGGTGTAGGGCCGGGTCGGGTTGGTCGAAGACGGAATGACGTTCGGCAGGCCGCAGACCTTGATGATATCGGGCGCATGGCCGCCGCCGGCACCCTCGGTGTGGAAGGCGTGGATGGTGCGGCCCTTGATGGCGGCGACGGTGTTCTCGACAAAGCCGGATTCGTTCAGCGTGTCGGTGTGGATCATCACCTGCACGTCGTAATCGTCGGCAACCGACAGGCAGCAGTCGATGGCCGCCGGCGTCGTCCCCCAGTCCTCGTGCAGCTTCAGCGAGCAGGCCCCGCCCAGCACCATTTCCTCCAGCGCCGTCGGCAGCGAGGCATTGCCCTTGCCGGACAGGCCGATGTTCATCGGGAAAGCGTCGAAGGACTGGATCATGCGCGCCATGTGCCAGGGTCCCGGCGTGCAGGTGGTGGCCAGCGTGCCATGCGCCGGGCCGGTGCCGCCGCCAAGCATGGTGGTGATGCCCGACATCAGCGCTTCGTCGATCTGCTGCGGGCAGATGAAGTGGATGTGCGCGTCGAAGCCGCCGGCGGTGAGGATCTTGCCCTCGCCCGCGATGATCTCTGTACCGGGGCCGATGATGATGGTGACGCCGTCCTGCGTGTCGGGATTGCCGGCCTTGCCGATCGCCGCGATGCGGCCGTCCCTGAGACCTATATCGGCCTTGAAGATGCCGGCCGTGGCATCGACCACCAGCGCGTTGGTGATGACCGTGTCTACCGCGCCGCCGGCGCGCGACACCTGGCTCTGGCCCATGCCGTCGCGGATGACCTTGCCGCCGCCGAATTTCACCTCCTCGCCATGGACGGTGAGGTCCTTTTCGACCTCGATAAACAGCTCGGTGTCGGCCAGGCGCACTCTGTCGCCGACCGTCGGGCCATACATCTGCGCGTAGGCGGCGCGGGTAATTCTAGCCATCAGTCAATGCTCCCCAAACGAGAGGCCGGCCGCAGCCGAACTCCACATCGTCGCCATCCAATGGTCATGCAATGACCCGCCCGGCGACACCTTCTGATCCCATTTGGCCGTTGAGGTGGCCGTGCCACCCCAAACCGCCCGTTTGCCAAACCCTTGGCCAAATCGATGAAAGGAAAATACATGCGCAAAATCATCGTTCTTGCAGCCGCCGCCACGCTGGCCTCCGCAACCGTAGCCGGCGCCCAGCAGCAGCCCACGCCGCAACCGAAGCCGGCGGCGCCTAGCGCTCAGCCGGCGGCGCCGGCGATCCAGAAGGTCAACATCGTCGATATCAGCGAATTGCCCAAGGCCACCCAGACGCAGGTCAATCAGGTGATTGCCCAGCGTGGCGATGCCGGGCTGCAGAAACTGCGCTCTTCGATCGACGCGACGCCGCAGATCAAGTCGGCGCTCGAAGCCAAGGGGCTCACCTCGGCACAGGTGGTCGCCGCCAGCATGACCACCGATGGCGCGCTGACCCTTGTCACCAAGAAGGCAAGCTGAAAGAAGCGCCTGGCGGGGCCGGCCCCCGCCCCCCCCCCCCCCCGGGACCCTGACCCCGGGGGGTTATAAACAAAACGCCGCCCCCCGCCCCGACTAGATGGAGGGT